>JAFSHJ010000073.1 GCA_017440425.1 Oscillospiraceae bacterium
ATCTGCCCCAAAAGCACAATGAGCCAAACAAAGGAAAAGAGAAACAGACGGAAATTGAAGAACAGTATGCTCCACACAAAGTTAAAAAACAGACTTATAGCATAGATGAGCAGACCTTTGTCTGCGGCAGGTTCATCTCTTTGGCGGTTTCTCCATATGATCGCAGAACTGACGCCCATTAAAATATAGAGCACCGTCCACACAATGGGAAACAGTATTGACGGCGGAGACAGCGGCGGTGTTTGCACCTGCTCGTATATCTGCATGTTTTTCATTGTGAGCTGTGCTGAAAGTCCGCCGATGAGCAGCGGCACGGCAATTGCCACTGCGTAGGTTTTCAGCTTTTGTTTGGTTGCTTTCTGCATATAACCGACCTCTTTCCGCAAGGTTTTCTACGGTTATTTATATGCAGCTTTGCCCAAACTATTCTTATTTTATCTTTATCGGCAACTCAAAAGAGCTGATTTCTTTTGGTATCGCGGTGTTTTTTTCCTTTTTGCCCACTACGATTCGGTAATCGGTTCCTTTGCCGTTTTACTTTTCCTTATCTCAATATCTCGCTCAAAGCCGAAACGAACTTCGGTCCCCACCACTCGGTGTAACCGAGCTTTGTGGGATGAACGGGATCACGCATATATTTTTCGTAATCCTTCGCTGAAACAGCACGCATTTCGGGATCGTTCCACAGATCGATCACGTCTATTCCCCATTTTTCACGGAGCAACAGCAGTGCATCCACCATTTTTTGATATTTTGCGTTTTCCATATACGTTCCCGTGTAAAAAACAACGGGACAGTTCCATTTTTCGGTGGCTGTTGCTATGATATATTCCATTGCGCCGATGACCGTGTTTACGTCAAAGCTCTCTTTGTCTTTTGATGTGCGTATCTCTCCCAATGGAATATCGCCGCGGGAATCGTTGGTTGAAAGCTGGCAGACAAAACAATCGCAAACAGATTGTTTTTTGATATTTCTCTGCAGCCGTCTTACATAGGAATAGGCGGAGATATCTGCAAGTGTGGTGCCGTTGACCGCCCATTTGACCACGGTGCAATCCTGCGTCTCGCTGATATATTCGCACATGGACCACCCGTTATCTCCCGATGTGACCGATGAGCCGAGAAAGACTATTGTTTTATCTTTGATCAATTCCTTCTCCCACCTTTTTCTTTGGTTATTATAGCACAACCTGATTTTGTTTACAATCTTGCTTTCAAAGAATTATTTATCACGCACCTAAATGATAGAAAACAATCTTGTCGCCCTCTCCGTCAGCAAGCTGACACCTCTCCCTGAGTGAGAGGCTTTTATTGTTTCTCCTGAACAATTACCATGAAACAACTATGGAAAAATCTAAGATTTGCAAAAATAAAACGGCAGGAAATCCTGCCGTTTTTGTTAAGCTTATCTCGCTTGTATTTATTAATACATGCCGCCCATGCCGGGGTTGGGAGCTGCAGCTGCGGGATTCTCTTCCTTCTTGTCAGCAATGAGGGACTCGGTGGTGAGAACCATTGCTGCAACGGAAGCTGCGTTCTGGAGAGCGGAACGGGTAACCTTTGTGGGGTCTACGATACCGCGCTGGAGCATATCGCAGTAATCATCCTTGTATGCATCGTAGCCGTAGCCAACCTTGCGGGAACGACGGATCTTATCGATGATAACGGAACCGTCAACGCCTGCGTTAGCAGCAATCTGACGGATGGGCTCTTCAAGAGCTTTGAGAACGATCTTAACACCGGTCTTCTCGTCGCCGTCAGTTGTAGCAACAAGCTTTTCAACTGCAGGAGTAGCATTGAGCAGTGCAACACCGCCGCCTGCTACGATGCCTTCCTCAACAGCTGCTTTTGTAGCTGCGAGAGCGTCCTCGATGCGGAGCTTCTTCTCTTTCATTTCGATCTCTGTAGCAGCACCGACCTTGATGACGCCTACGCCGCCGGAGAGTTTAGCAAGACGCTCCTGGAGCTTCTCGCGATCGAACTCGGAGTTTGTGGTCTCGATCTGGGAACGGATCTGTCCGATGCGGCCTTTGATGGCTGCGGGATCGCCCATACCGTCAACGATGATGGTGGTCTCTTTGAGAACCTTGACCTGACGTGCGCGACCGAGCTGTGTAACGGTAGCTTCCTTGAGGTCGAGGCCGAGCTCTGCGCTGATAACTTCACCGCCGGTGAGGATAGCGATGTCGCGGAGCATATCCTTGCGGCGATCGCCGAAACCGGGAGCCTTAACAGCAACACAGGTGAATGTGCCGCGGAGCTTGTTGACGATGAGGGTGGAGAGAGCCTCGCCCTCTACGTCCTCAGCGATGATGACCAGCTTCTTGCCTGCCTGAACGATCTGCTCGAGGAGGGGAAGGATCTCCTGGATGTTGGATATCTTCTTATCGGTGATGAGGATGAAAGCGTCATCGATGACAGCTTCCATCTTGTCGGTATCTGTTACCATATACGGAGTGATGTAGCCGCGGTCAAACTGCATACCCTCAACAACTTCGGAGTATGTCTCAGCGGTCTTGGACTCTTCGATGGTGATAACGCCGTCTGCAGAAACCTTATCCATAGCCTCTGCAATGAGGTTACCGATGGTCTCGTCGCCTGCGGAAACGGTTGCTACACGAGCGATGTCTGCGGAAGAACCAACCTTCTTGGAGTTATCGATGATGCAGCCGACAGCAGCCTGAACAGCCTTTGCAATACCGCGTTTGATCTCCATGGGGTTAGCGCCTGCAACAACGTTCTTCATACCCTCGCGAACGAGAGCCTGTGCAAGCAGAGTAGCTGTGGTTGTGCCGTCGCCTGCTACGTCGTTTGTCTTTGTTGCAACTTCTTTAACAAGCTGTGCGCCCATATTCTCGAAAGCGTCTTCCAGCTCGATCTCTTTAGCGATGGTAACACCGTCGTTGGTGATCAGCGGAGCGCCGAATTTTTTATCAAGAACAACGTTACGGCCTTTGGGTCCGAGTGTAACTTTAACGGTATCGCTGAGCTTATCGATACCGGCCTGAAGAGCTTTACGGGCCTCTTCGCCGTGTGCAAGAATTTTAGCCATATCTATTTTCCTCCAACTGTAAATTGAATGTGATTACTCAACTATTGCAAGAATATCGTTCTGACGGAGAATGGTGTATTCAACGCCGTCGATCTTAACTTCTGTGCCTGCATATTTGCTCATGAGAACCTTATCGCCTACGTTAACATACATAACAACGTCTTTACCGTCTACGCAGCCGCCGGGGCCAACTGCAACTACCTCAGCGATCTGGGGCTTCTCTTTTGCAGAACCGGCAAGAATGATGCCGCTCTTTGTGGTCTCCTCAGCTTCTACCATCTTTATGACAACTCTGTCAGCAAGCGGTTTGATTTGCATAATGTTTCCTCCAATTCTTTGCTGTGGTTTTATTTTTTTAATTTTTAACTGTCGTTTTAGCACTCTAATTCATCGAGTGCTAAATCCTACTGTATATTTTATCCTTTTTGCAGAAAAAAATCAAGACCTATTTGATATTTTTTTTAAAATTAACACTTCATTCACATAACACTCCCCCTTCCGCACCCGTCACCTTATTTTTTTCTTGATATCTTCTCAAAACTGTGCTATTATATAGGTTGGGTTATAATTTACAATATAAATTTCGGGTGACATAATTGCAGTTTGACAAAAAATATTCCTTTTTGATCTCACGAAACCGCACAGACGAGCTGAAAAAGCTGCACAGAGAGGTCCGCCTTTCCAGAAAGTTTGAAAGCATCATCATCTTTCGCTCTCCGGAAGCGCAGCTTAAGCATGCTCCTTATAAAGTAAAGCGTCGCAGAGGCAGACCTACCACCACCGATTATCACTCTGCGAGAAGCGATTTCTCGCCCTATCAGACCAACACCGAATCGGTGCTGCCCGAGGCTGCTCCCTTCAACAAAAGGATATACTCCCACACCCACGGCAAACAGCCTTCACCCGTGGACCGCATAAGCGGGCTGCCCACACCGCAGACCTTCTCCGTATCGCTTGAATATTTTCGTGAAAACACAGAAAACTTTGAACCTGACTTTGTGTTTGTGACGGTGGATGTCTCCGAATTCTTTACCCTCAACGCATTTTCTCAAAGGCGCTTCCTCAACACCGTTAAAACCGCTCTGCTGGAACGCCTGAACAACAGCGTCAACTTTATTGGCTACGGCTATCCCAGATATCTTTCCGAAGACGGCGTTTTCATTGCCTGCCTTCCCCGCAAATTGATTATTGACGAATGGCTGCACAGTTTAAACACCATTTCCTTTTCCGTTAAATCCTTATTTATAGATATAGCTCCCACCGTTGAGCTTCACCCCGTTACCGAATCTCCCGCTCTGCTGGCTGTTCCCAAACCCCATTTCAGCTGCAGCGAGGAAAGTATCTCTCCCGTTTCGCTTGCGGGAGAAACCGCAGTATCCAACCTTAAGCTTCTGGATATCTGCAGCGCAGATGTAGAATATCTGCCGTATATCTCTCTTAACAGCGGACTTCCCGTTTTCTTCCGTGCTCTCCCCTGTATCAATCTTCCGGACAGCAAAATCTCTTACGATATATGTTCCGTGTTCAGCACCTCTCTTGCGGCAAATAAACTGCAGGAAATCTATTCACTCTTTGAAAGACGGCTCTGCAGCAGGCTTTCCTCCGAGCTCAAAAACGGCCCGGTGAAGCACATTGCACTCTCACTTCCCAAAGAGCTGTTTGACGAGAGCTTTCTTCCTCGGCTCACGGATCTGATACAGAATATGGCAAAGCTGTGCAGCGCCATGCACATCCCCTTCTCATCCGTGGTGTTCGGCGTGGATATCTCCGTTTTGGAAAAGGCTGTATCCTGCCCGCTCATCGCTGAACTGCTTGCCCTCATCTCATCCTACAGATTTTCGCTTGCAGCAGAAAATCTCACCATCGGTTTTTCTCTTAATCTTTTGGATAAATTCGGAGTCACCTATGTCGAGCTGCTCACCTCCGAAATTGCGGAGCACAGCGACCCGCTGAGCTTCGTCCGTCTCATTCAATCCATGGGAATAACAGTTTTGCTCATCGGCAAAACTCCCCACAGCTTCCTCACCGCAAAGGATATCTTTTCCTCCCTGCTCATACGGCTGCACAACACCAAACAGTTTTGATTTTTGGAGGTGTCGCATTGTTTGACTGCATAATAATAGGTCTCGGACCTGCGGGTGCAACACTCGCAAGACTTTTGGCGGAAAACTCTGCCTCGCCCCTCAAAATAGCCGCTGTGGATAAAAAACACGTTCCCTCCGGCGACACACCTCACCAATTCGACAAGCCCTGCGGCGGACTGCTTGCTCCCGATGCACAAAAGGCATTGGCAAAGTTTGATCTCACTCTGCCGGGAGAGCTGCTGGTGAGTCCGCAGATATTCTCTGTTCGCACCATCGACCTTGACTGCGGCAAAACACGGTATTATCAGCGGTTTTATCTCAACCTCAGCCGCAGAATGTTTGACGAGTGGCTGATATCCCTTATTCCTCAAAGCGTTTCCCTCTTCAGGGGCTGCTCCTGCTCCTCCATAACCCGCACGAACGACGGCTTTGCCGTTACCGTTGCGGACTCCGATGACCCCAACGCAGAAAAGCAGACCCTCTATGCTAAATATATAATCGGTGCGGACGGCGCAAATTCCATTGTCAGACGCACCTTCTTCCCAAAATTCAACCCAAGGAGCTATGTCTCCATCCAGCAATGGTTTGCTGCAGAGAAGCTCACCTTCGAGCCCGGAATCCCCGCTGCTCAAAAGACCGCTTCCCCCTTCTATTCCTGCATCTTCGATTCCGAAAACACAGACTGCTACTCCTGGTCCATCTCCAAGGACGGCTATCTCATCTTCGGAGGCGCATATCCCGCAAAGGATTGCCGCAAACGCTTTGAAGCGCAAAAACAAAAGCTCAAAGCTTACGGCTTTGACCTTGATACCCCCGTTTACACCGAGGCATGTCAGGTGCTGCGTCCCGCTTCCCCCGCACACTTCCAAACCGGCAGGGACGGAGTTTTCCTCATTGGTGAGGCTGCAGGCTTTGTCAGTCCCAGCTCTTTGGAGGGTATAAGCAGCGCACTGGAGAGCGCAAGGCTCCTCGCCCGCATTCTGACCTGCGGCGCACAAAAGACACCCTCCCGTCTTGCGGGAGAATATCGCCGTGCCACCGCAAAGCTTCGCTGCAAGCTGCTGTTCAAGCTGCTGAAATGTCCGTTTATGTATTCTCCCCTGCTGAGACGCCTTGTTATGGCGAGCGGACTTGAAGCGCTGAAACTTGAGTGAACGCATAAAAAACTTGTTTCACATAAATAAAACGGAAAGGATGTTTAAAATGTCTAAACTGAAAATCGCCGTTATCAACGGACCCAACATCAACCTCACCGGAGAACGTGAACCCGGTATCTACGGCGCCAACACTCTCGAAAACATAAACAAGAGAGTTGCTGCGCACGCAGATGAGCTCGGTTTTGAATGCACCTTCTTCCAGTCCAACCACGAAGGCTCCATCATCGATTATCTCCACTCTGTCAGACACGATTATGCCGGTGTTATAATCAATGCAGGTGCATATACACACTCCAGCTATGCCATTAAAGATGCTATCATTGCTATCCATATCCCCTGCATCGAAGTTCATATGTCCAACATTTTCTCCAGAGAAGACTTCCGTCACCGCTCTCTGATAAGCGATGTTTGCGTCGGATCCATCCTCGGTTTTGGTGGAAACAGCTATATTCTTGCCCTGGATGCATTAAAAATGACTATATGATATAGGAAATTAAAAAAACACTTGAAATTAGCGCGAAAATAGGTTAAAATAAAAAGGTATTATATTCTGTTTTTAATCTGATATCTATTGGAGGATGTAAATTATGATCACAGCTGGCGATTTCAGAAACGGCGTTACTTTTGACGATGAAGGCAACGTTTTCCAGATCATCGAGTTTCAGCATGTTAAACCCGGTAAAGGCGCAGCTTTTGTTCGCACCAAAATAAGAAACGTTATTTCCGGTTCTGTAACAGAGCGTACCTTCAACCCCACCGATAAGTTCCCCACCGCTTATATTGAGCGCAAGGATATGACTTATTCCTACAATGACGGTGACCTCTATTACTTCATGGATAAGGAGACCTATGAGCTCCTCCCCATCAATGCTGACGTTCTCGGTGACGGCTTCAAGTTCGTTAAAGAAGAGATGGACGTTAAGGTTCTCTCCTACAAGGGCAGCGTATTCGGCATTGAACCCCCCAACTTTGTTGCTCTTCAGGTTACCAAGACCGATCCCGGCGTACGCGGCAACACTGCTACCAACGTAACAAAGCCCGCTATCCTTGAGACCGGCGCAGAGATCAAAGTTCCCATCTTCATTGATGAAGGCGACGTTATCAACGTTGATACACGTACAGGCGAATATATGTCCCGTGCATAATTGCTTTTTGCAATTAACCTTTCTTACCTATTACGAATAATATTTAAGGAGGTTTTTCTTCATGATGTTAGAAAAACTTGCTCACCTTCAGGGCTTTATTGAGGGCAGCGACATTGACCCCAATACCAAAGAAGGTAAAATCATCTACGCACTTACCGATATCCTCAAGGATGCTATCGATTCCATCGCTATGCTGGAAGAAGAAGTGGCTGAGATGGGCGATCAGGTAGACGATATTGACGACGATCTTCAGGCTCTTGAAGATTTCTGCTACGACCTCGATGAAGATGATTGCGATTGCTGCGACTGCGATTGTGATGATGATTGCGATTGCGACTGCGACTGCTGCGACGACGATGATGACGATTTTGAATTCACTTATGAGATCGTTTGCCCCAAGTGCGAAAACACCATCTGCATCGACGACGATATCCTCGATCTCGGCGAGATCACCTGCCCCAACTGCGGCGAACTGCTTGAGTTTGAGCTGGAAGAGGATGACTGCGATTGCTGTGACTGCGGCTGCGACCACGATCACGAGTAATCTTTAAACTTAAACAACATATACGTTTCGGGGCGAGGTGAAATTCCTCACCGGCGGTGAAGAGACAAACACATTGTTTAGTCTACAAGTCCGAGGGCCGACCGCACAAGCGGCGCGCAGAACCGGTTAGATTCCGGTACCGACGGTACAGTCCGGATAAGGAAGCGTTTTGAGAACAGTTCAGTTGGCAGAGTTTTGTTCTGCCGCAATAATACTGCTTATTTCTCTGCTTTAAAAGCTCCCCCGAGCCATCGGTGGGAGCTTTTCTTGTTATACATTTTGAAAGTGGTGATCCCAAATGAAAAACAAAACCAATTTTTCCAAACAACTCAGGACTCTCACAGCCACAGCCATGCTCTCCGCAATTGCTGTTGTGCTGGTTTATCTCATTCATTTTCCCCTCATCCCCGCTGCGGCATTTTTGGAGTATGACCCCGCAGACGTGCCCATCTTCTTTGTGGCTCTCGTCTTCGGCCCCTGGTGGGCTCTCGGTATGACAGCGGTGGTCTCCATTGTGCAGGGCTTCACAGTTAGCGCAACAAGCGGTGTGGTTGGCCTTATAATGCATTTTATTGCAACCGGCTCTTTTGCTGTTATCACCGGCTTTGTATCCGGCAGCTACAAAAAAAGCGAGACCGCAGCAATGATAAAACAGCCCTCTCTCACCAAGGTAATCGTTGCGTTTTCCATCGGTGTGCTCACAATGACAATCCTTATGGCAGGCATGAACCTTATCTTCATCCCCATCTTCAACGGCACTCCCGTTGATGCGGTTTTGCAGATGCTCATTCCTATTATCATACCCTTTAACCTTTTGAAATCCATCATCAACGCTGTGGTTGCATTCCTTTTGTATGCGGCACTTCGCAAACCCCTTGCAAACCTTTAATTTTCCTATTTGATTTTTTGACTTTTGGGCAGAATGGTATTATAATATATAGCATAACCACTATTCACATCGAAGGAAGGTTTGCAGATGAAGCTTTTAATTGTTGTTGATATGCAAAATGACTTTATTGACGGCGCTCTCGGCACCCCTGAGGCTGTTGCCATTGTGCCTGCCGTTGCAGAAAAAATTGCCGAATACCGCCAAAACGGTGACACCGTCATCTTCACCCGTGACACTCATTTTGATAATTATATGTCCACTCAGGAGGGTGCAAACCTCCCCGTACCACACTGCATCAAGGATACGGACGGTTGGAACATCTCCCCTGCGCTGGATGTTGACGACAGCGAGATAATTGATAAACCCTCCTTCGGCTCACTTGAGCTGGCAGAGTTTGTCTGCGAGATGAACAGCGACGTTGGCGGCTTTGAAGGCATTGAGCTCATCGGTCTCTGCACCGATATCTGCGTTATCTCCAACGCAATGATACTCAAAGCAACTCTCCCCGAAGTGAAAATCACGGTGGATGCCTCCTGCTGCGCCGGTGTCACTCCCGAAAGCCACACAAATGCACTCTCCGCAATGAAAATGTGCCAGATCTCCGTTATCTGAACCGCTGAAAGGAAAAAGTTATGGAATTTAATGCTGAACAGGTGAAAAACGATATAGTAAAGTGGATCCGCGACTGGTTTGAAGTGAACGGCAAAGGCTGCAACGCCGTGCTTGGCATCTCCGGCGGAAAGGACAGCTCCGTTGCTGCCGCTCTCTGCGTTGAGGCATTGGGCAAGGACAGAGTTATCGGTGTGCTTATGCCCAACGGCATCCAGTTTGACATTGACGTCTCCAAGGCGCTGGTGGAATTTCTCGGCATAAGAAACTATGTGGTAAATATCCACGATGCCTATGAGGGAATGCTGAACGAAATTAAAAAGCAGATAGATGTTCAGAACCAAACGGTTGTAAACCTGCCTCCCCGTCTTCGTATGGCTGCGGTTTACGCTGTGTCACAATCCATGAACGGACGTGTTGTGAACACCTGCAACCTCTCGGAGGATTGGGTGGGCTATTCCACACGCTACGGCGACAGCGCAGGCGATTTCAGCCCTCTCTCCAAGCTGACCGTTGCGGAGGTCAAGGCTGTGGGACGCGCCCTCGGTCTGCCGTCTATGTTCGTGGACAAGGTGCCCATCGACGGTCTTTGCGGCAAAACCGATGAGGACAACCTCGGCTTCACATATGCTGTACTGGATAAATATATCCGTGAGGGCATCTGCAAGGATGCCGACACCAAGGCAAGCATCGACCGCAAGCGCAAATTCAGCAAGTTCAAGCTGGAGCTTATGCCCTGCTTCCCCTATGATGCACCCATTCTTGCAGATGATGAATAATCTGTAAAAGTTGGGAGTTATTCGGCTTTTTACTTGCTTTTTAGCAAAAAATATAATATACTTAATAGGTAGATTAAACAACATTCCTGACAGAAAGAGAGCTTTCTCTGACTGAAAGGCACAGCTTTGTTTATGGTTTTTGTGCTGCGCCTTTTGGTGCAGCATTTTTTATTTTCCACCTTTTGTCAGCTGTGTTTTGGAGGTTAAAATATGGAAACACGTGTAGCACTTTTGGCTATTATAGTAGAAAACAGCAGCTCCATTGAAAAGCTCAATTCAGTTTTGCACGACTACGGCAAATATATTATCGGACGCATGGGAATTCCCTACCGTGAGAAGAACATAAACATAATAAGCATTGCAATTGATGCTCCTCAGGACGTTATCTCCGCTCTTTGCGGCAAAATAGGAAACCTCAACGGCATCAATGTAAAAGCTGCCTATTCCAATATCATCTCCTCTGCCGATGAATAATATTTTTTCACTTATCGATAAGCTGGAGAGAGAGCATTCTCTTTCTCTTAACGAATATGAAGCGCTGATATCCTCTTATACCGATGAGACCGCAGGGTATATCGCTGAAAAGGCTGTTGCGGCACGAAAAGCTGTCTACGACGACTCGGTGTACATCCGAGGATTGATCGAAGTGAGCAACATCTGCAAAAACGACTGTCTCTACTGCGGTATCCGCCGCAGCAACCGTGAGTGTGAGCGTTACCGCCTCACACCCGAGCAGATCCTGCAGTGCTGCCGCGAAGGCTATGAGCTTGGCTTCCGCACATTTGTTATGCAGGGCGGCGAGGATGCATATTTCACCGACGAGAGGCTCTGCACTCTTATCTCTGATATAAAATCCGCTTATCCCGACTGCGCTGTCACACTTTCACTGGGTGAACGCAGCAGAGAGAGCTATCAGAGGCTTTTTGATGCAGGCGCAGACCGATATCTGCTCCGCCACGAGACCGCCGACGAGCTCCACTATTCCAAGCTGCACCCCCAAGAGCTGACACTCACCAACAGAATTGGCTGTCTGCGTGAGCTGAAGGACATCGGTTTTCAGGTCGGCTGCGGTTTTATGGTTGGCTCCCCCTTCCAGACAAACGAGACCATTGCCAAAGACCTGAAATTTATTGAAGAGTTCAAACCCGATATGTGCGGCATCGGTCCGTTTATTCCGCACCGTGACACACCTTTCCGTGATCATCCCGCAGGAAGCGTGGACTTCACCTGCTACCTGCTTTCAATAATAAGGCTGATACACCCGCCCGTGCTGCTGCCCGCAACCACCGCCCTCGGC
This sequence comes from Oscillospiraceae bacterium, assembly GCA_017440425.1. Classification (GTDB taxonomy): domain Bacteria; phylum Bacillota; class Clostridia; order Oscillospirales; family Ruminococcaceae; genus SIG526. Next base: position 11,557 of record JAFSHJ010000073.1, read on the forward strand.
ACTCTTGAGCCAAACGGAAGAGAAAAAGGCATTCTTGCAGGCGCAAACGTGGTGATGCCCAACCTCTCCCCATCGGATGTGAGAGGCAAATACGAGCTCTATAACAACAAGCTCTCCTCCGGCGGTGAATCTGCCCAGCGCATAAAAGAACTTTCCGATAGGATGGAAAGCATAGGCTACAAAATAGCTATGACCCGCGGCGATATTAAACTTTAAAATAAACACAGATATTCAGAAAGGACCCTGTTAAAAATGGCTGTTTACGATCCCAAATCCCTTAAAGCTGAAGAATTTATCAACGATGCCGAAATTCTCGCCACACTTGAATATGCCGAGAAAAACAAAAACAACGTTGAACTCATAGATGCCATCCTTGAAAAGGCTCGTCCCGTAAAGGGTGCCACCGGCTACACCTGCAAAGGACTCACCCACCGTGAGGCATCCGTGCTGCTCGCCTGTGAGATCCCCGAGAAAATCGAGGAGATCTACCGCATCTCCGAGGAGATCAAGCTGGCATTCTACGGCAACAGAATCGTTATGTTTGCCCCCCTTTATCTCTCTAACTACTGTGTCAACGGCTGCACCTACTGCCCCTATCACCACCAGAACAAGCACATTGCACGCAAAAAGCTGACTCAGGAAGAGGTGCGCGCAGAGGTTATTGCTCTGCAGGATATGGGACACAAGCGTCTTGCCATTGAAGCAGGTGAAGACCCCGTCAACAACCCCATTGAATATATCATCGAGTGCATCAACACCATCTACAGCGTCAACCACAAAAACGGTGCCATCCGCCGAGTAAACGTAAACATTGCGGCAACCACCGTGGAAAACTACCGCAAGCTCAAGGATGCCGGCATCGGCACATACATCCTCTTCCAGGAGACCTACCACAAGGAGAGCTATGAACAGCTTCACCCCACCGGACCCAAGCACAACTATGCCTACCACACCGAGGCAATGGACAGAGCTATGGAAGGCGGAATCGACGACGTCGGTCTCGGCGTTCTGTTCGGTCTTGAGCTCTATAAATACGAGTTTGCAGGCCTTCTCATGCATGCCGAACATCTTGAAGCAGTTCACGGCGTAGGTCCCCACACCATCAGCGTTCCCAGACTTAAACGTGCAGACGACATCGATCCCGATCAGTTCGACAACGGCATCGACGATGATACATTTGCAAAGATCACAGCCTGCATCCGTCTGGCTGTTCCCTACACCGGCATCATCATCTCCACAAGAGAATCCGAGCAGGTAAGCACAAGATTGATCAATCTGGGTGTTTCTCAGGTCAGCGGAGACTCCAGACCCTCTGTCGGCGGCTATACTGAGGCTGAACGCCCCCACGATTCAGAGCAGTTTGACGTTTCCGACCAGCGCACATTGGA
>JAFSHJ010000074.1 GCA_017440425.1 Oscillospiraceae bacterium
AGAGCAGCTGCTTCTGCCATTCATCGTGTCGTGCCTTGCTTCGCATTTCGGGTCCTGCGGTGTCATATTTTTTCGCCCAAACCAAAAACTCAAGGTGCTGCAAATGCATATCGCCGCCCTCGTCAATGCGGCTGCCGAAGCGTTCCCTCTCCCGCTTTTTCAGCCGCTCAATGCGGATATCCGCAGCCGTTTCCAAACGCACGGCAAGGGTAAAATGGGGAATGAGCGGGTCTCCCCAGCCGCCTAAAGCTCCGGAGATGACCACGTTTTCCGCCGCAGCAATATCTGCCAGCATAAGAGCCAGCCGCTCATCTGCGGGACGCTTGGATGTGAATTTGGGGTCGGTGGGCAGCCAGAAATAATCGTCGGTGTCCATAAATCTGAAGCCAAGCTCATCGCAGATCTTCCGTCCCAGCGTTGATGTGCCTGAACCGGAACCGCCGAAGATATGTATCACATTTTTGCGGGATGTTGCGTCCGTAGAGATCACCTGCTTTCGTTGGAGTGTGTTTATTTAATTATAACATAACAAGGCATAAGTTAACAACAAAAATCCCCACATTGCAAATGTGGGGAGAGAGTAATGCATAGCTATGCGTTTTTGGGTTTTCTGTTCATCCTTTTTAACATTGCCTGCAGCTTTGGGGTGTTATACCGCAGCACGACGGTTGGCAGAATGTTCAAAAAAAGATTGACAGAGGCAACGGGGAGCGCAATGGAAAAGGCAGAAACATGTGGCAGAAGCAGCATGGGCAAAAAGCCTATGGGATAGGAAAGTCTGTGGGTGAGCACCCCTTTGTTGCACTCAACAATAAATTTTTCAATGTATTCGGGACTGGTTGGGTCTGCCAGGCTCTTTTTGCTGAAGCCGCCAAGACCGCCCAGCTCCCACACTTTATCCTTCCAGCTTCGCACCTTTAATTTTTTATAGAGCTGCTTTTCTGCTTCGGATACGGAATACAGCGGATTGTCTGCGCCGAAAAGCTTATCGGGCAGCTTGTTTATGATAATTGCAACAAGACCGTCCAGAGCAAACTGCGCCGCCGTGCAGAGAAAGACGGCTATGACCACGTTATACCATGAGGCGGTACCGAACAAAATATTGGTCAGCGAAATTATAAACATCGCCGTGCCGATCACAGATAAATACAGTTTCATAGTTCACCGTAACTGAGAGGCTTGTGATAAAATTCCTCATAGGTTTTTACCCAGGCCTCGTAATTTTTATTTTTCATATCGTTTTTGGCATTGCTGCGGGAGAGGGTTTCGTCGGGATAGATGGCAGGCAATATGTGGAGGGTGTATTCCTGAACGGGGAAACCGTCGCCGTCGGGGTGGTCGCTGTCCTCCATTGTGATGAAGATGGGCACAATGGGCGCTTTGTTCCGCAGGGCGAGAGAAAAGGCGCCGTCCTGCAGGGGACGGGGTTTTCGGTAGTTCCACCACATTCCCTGCTCGGGATAGATGAGTATGGTTTCGCCGCGGTTCAACAGCTCTGCAAAGGCTGCCATAAATTTTACCATCGTCGCCTTTTGGCTTGAAAGGGGCAGGGTGTTGCAGTGCCGCATAAAAAGCCCGAAGGGCTTCGGCGGATTGGTGTAGTTGCCTTCGCGGATGACCTTATAAAGCAGTTTGCCGTCCATGTGCTCCCGAAGTGCCACCCACACGGCATAGTGATCGGTGATGCTGAAATGGTTGCAGGTGACGATCTTACCGCCCTTAACGGCAGTAAAATTTTCTATGCCCCGAACCTCTTTTATGATCAGTTGTCTGTCGGCGATCATTTTGTCAAAGAAGCGTGCGCCGAATATGTTGGCAATTTTGTTTTTGATTTTGCTGGAGAATTTCTCGTTGAGATAATCTATCTTATCCGGCATAAGCGGATAGGTTTCGGGGTCATCCTCCACATCCAGATGCCACAGACGGTTTTTTTCAAGCTCTGCAATTCTTTTGAGCAGTTCGGTTTTGTGAGCGGATATTTCCATAGTTTCATCCCCTTGCGCCAAGTTTTCCCACAAAGGTGTAGTCCGATGCAACGATCCTGTTTGCGTGCAGAAGGATCTCCTTTGCCATAGCGTGCCCTGCAGCTTTGTCTTTTTCTCCGAAATTTGCTTTTCTTCCGAGGATCAGCTTGTAAAAAGGAGATCTGGCTGCGTATTTCCAAAAATATTCGCCGTCTGCAACGTCGTCATATTGCCACGGTTTTTTGTAAAGGTTATAGTGAACGATGTTTTTGATGCCCTGGCAGGCAAAACCCGTGGGAGCTTTGTTCCAGCCGTTTGGCAGTATCAGGGTCTTGCCGAAGCAGAGATAATTCAGATATGCCTGATCCGGGTCGAGAAGATCGAAATTGTATTCTGTGATAAGCTTTATAAACTTCTCTTCAATGTTGTTTTTCCTGAACTGTTCCAGACTGATGACCAGAACACCTGCGTTGAAATAGGTGTCGGGATCCACGCCGACAGCCTTTTCGGCATAGAGCCGGAACTCTCTTGTGTTGCAGACATACTGGTCGGGAACGGCGGCGGAGATGTTATCGCCAAGCTCGGTGTTGTAGAGTTCGGAGATATCGCCCAGCACCACAAGATCGCAGTCGAGATATATTATCTTGTCGTATTGAGGGAAGAGTGAAGCTATAAAAAGGCGGTAATAGGTCACAACCGAAAAATGATAGATGTTTTTGAAGTGAGCTTTTATGGTTTCAACATTTTCGGATATATCGACAAAGTCGATGGCAAATCCGTCGCGCTCATTCATTTTGACAGCTGCAATGTTGTCCGCCTCAAGTCCCGTGTTCAGGATAATGATCCTGTAGTTGAATTGTTTGGAGGCATTTGCAATAAGTGAGCGGACGGCAACGTCAAGATAGGGGATATAATTGTCATCGGTCGAAAAGAAGATAGGTATTTCCATGCTCATGTTTCTGCTCCTTTGTGTGGTTTGGGTTCATCGGCTTTATTATAGCTTCACAAGGCGGGAGAGTAAACCTAAGCATTGGGGAAGCGGGTCTACAGACGGGGTTTTGCACCGTAGAGCGGTTTTTTAGGGACTCTCCCCTTTGGAGAATCGCAAAAAAAACGCCCTGTATCAAGAGAAACAGAGCGGTTTTGTCTGTATTGAATTGCTGTGCGGAAGAAAAAAGGCCGCAGATTATCCTGTGTTAAAAAAGCTGCCGAAAAGCGTTATTTTTTCAGCGTGTCCTCCTTGCCGTGATAAACAACGAATTTGCAAAAGAGGAACTCCAGCACGAAGTTAGCCAGCATCGTTATTATCAAAATGACGAAATCGTTCACGCCTGCCTCCTCCGCAAGGTCACCGAGGTAGGTGGAGAGCGGGGTGAAGACCAGATAGAATCCGAACACTTTTGCCATTGCAACCGGCACGTTTGCCGCAGATTTAAAGGTGTATCGGCGGTTAAGGGTGAAGTTCCAAAGGATGGAAAGCACGAGAGAGATAAGATAAGGGATCCAGTAATCTTTTATAAAGAGCTCCAGCAGAGAAAAGGATGCGATTTGGATTATGCCGGCGGAGACGGAGAAAAGGGTGAATTTTATTGCCTGCCACAACTGTTTTTTGTTGTTTCCCATCTGACAACAACTCCTTATGCTTGCTTTTGAAAGGTGCAACAATAACATTATATCACAGGAGCGATATTTTTTTCAAGTCGGGCGTTGTGAACTGTGCAGCCGCCGTTTTGTTTAACGACAGGATGGTACAAACGAACTGTCGGTGATAATTATATTATATGTCTTTGCCGCGGGAATTGCAAGGGGTCAAACAAAAATTGTGCAAAACGAAACCTCCGTCTCAAGGGGGATGAGAACGGAGGTCGGGGCAATTCTTTGAATGAGCTTTGTTATCAGCCAAGTGCGACCATGCTGAAAACGAGAGCGAAAAGTGCAACGGTTTCGCAAAGACCGACAACGGTAATGTACTGGGAGAAGCCTTTGCCTGTTTCGGCAAGAGCATCTGCGCCTGCAGCGCCTGCTTTACCCTGAACAACTGCGGAAATTGCCATTGCAATGGCGGATGCAATGCCGAGACCGAAGAGAAATGCGGGGTCTTTATCGGAGGAGGACATCTGCTGCATAAGAAGGAAGCCGTAGATGGTCTGAGTGAGGGGTGCGCCCGCAAAAACGGTGAGGATGAAGGGGGCAGCCTTGTTGTTCATGTAGCACTTTTTCCATGCGCCGATAGAGGCCTGACCTGCAGTGCCGATGCCGATTGCAGAACCGATTGCGGCAATACCCATTGCCATAGCTGTTGCCAATGCTCCTAAATTCATAACTATTCTCCTTAATTTTCAATTTGTTCTTCAAAAGGTTTAAATTTGTGTCCGCTCCAGGACATATCGAGATGGGACGAGAACTCCAGCGTGTTAAGTCGGATTCCGTGAACGATGACGGAGAGGACGTTGAGCACCATGTTAAGTCCGTGACCGAACACCAGCAGCACGATCGCAACTATCATAAACAGGAAGTTGCCGAGCAGC
>JAFSHJ010000075.1 GCA_017440425.1 Oscillospiraceae bacterium
CGGACATAATCGTCGGCTTTTTCCCTACTCAAAAGAACAACTGTTTCGACATGACCCGTTCTCGGGAACATATCCACTGCGGTTATCTCCCGTGGGTGATAGCCGAGCTCTGCAAACAACTTGGCATCTCTTGCGGCGGTGGCGCTGTTGCAGGAGACCATCACCACTCTGTCGGGTGCCATGCGCACCACGGCTTCGATGGCTTCGGCGCTGCAGCCTGCTCTCGGCGGGTCAAGTATCACGACCTGGGGGTGTTCGCCGCGTTTTTCCAGCTCAACTGCCGCCTCCCCCGCATCTGCAAGTATAAACTCCGCATTGGCAACTCCGTTTCGCTTTGCGTTTTCTTTTGCATTATCCACAGCAGACGGTACTATCTCCGCACCGATGACTCGCTCGGCACGCTTCGCCATGGAAAGTCCTATGGTGCCGGCGCCGCAATAGAGATCTATCAGCAGACCTCCCTCCGGTGCGGCATAATCTTCCGCGATGCCGTAGAGCAGCTCTGCGCCCCGGCGGTTGACCTGATAGAATGCGGTGGGTGCAATGTTAAACTTCAGCCCGCGGAGGGTATCGGTGATGTGACCTTGGCCGCTGACTGTGCGGCATTTTTCGCCCAGCAGCACGTTTCCGTCGGTGGTGTTGGTGTTTATGACAACGCCTGTCACCTGCGGTATTTTTGCAAGTCTCTGTGCCAAAAGCTCCTCTTTTGGAATGGAATCGCCATTGACAACGAGACAGACCATCGTATCTCCGCTGATCTCACCGTGGCGGATAAATATGCTGCGGACGAGACCTTTTTTGCTCTCTTCGTCATATATCGAGATATTTTCTTCTTTTAAAAATGCGGTAACTTCTTTTACGATATCACCGAAAAATGCGGGATGCAGCGCACATTCCGCTTTGCCTGCAATTCTATGGCTGTGGCGGGCATAAAACCCTGCGCGGACCGCGCCGTTTTCATCCTTTGTCACGGGATAGATGCCTTTGTTGCGGTAACCCTCTGTGTTGGGAGAGGCAACTATGCGCTTAACGTCAATTTCAAAACCGCCGATGCGTCTGAAGTTTTCTTCGACCCAGCGGCGCTTCATCTCCAATTCGGCATCATAGCTGATGTGCGGAAACATACATCCGCCGCAGCGGGGAAATGCCTCGCAGACGCAATCCGTTCTGCTTTTTGAGGGCACTATCAGCTCCTCAATTTTGCCGATGCAATATTTTTTGGTGCATTTTATTATCTTTGCTTTCAGCTTATCTCCGGTGAATGCGCCCTGCACGAACACCACCATATTTTCGACTCTGCCCACACCGCTTCCCTCTGCGGTGGTATCGGTTATATCTATTGTGACTATATCGTTCTTTTTCAAGCTCTAATCCCTCTCTTTTTGCTTTTGCGGATTTTAAGCATAATTCCCCAATTTTAATCTACCTTTTAATATACCATATAATCCCGCTCTGCACAAGTGGAAAACACTTTGATCAAACACAAAAAACGGCTGGTGCATCAAATCTGCATCAGCCGAAAATCCGACATTATTCGTCCGTGTCTTTCTTCTCGGAATATCCCATACGGAAGGATATCTCCTTTGCCATATTCCAAAGTGCAGGAAGAACGGTATCTCTTATAAATTCATCGTTCAGGCGCTCGGCACTGTCGAAAGCACTTATCGCTGCGGCAATACGTCCGCTGTAATCATAGAGCGGCACGGAAACACAGCGGTGTCCCTCTTCGCACTCCTCGTTATCCAGCGCATATTTTCTCTGCTGCACCAAAACAAGCTCCCTCTGCAGCTCGTCCAGCTTTGTGATGGTGTTGTTGGTGAGACGTATCTGCCCGCTGCGTTCAAAAATCTGCTGAACTCTGCTGGGCGGCATTGCACTGAGCAATATCTTGCCCGAACCTGTGGAATGCATCGGTGCATCCTTGCCGATTCTTATCATTGTATCCACAAGTCCGTGAGGCGCACCCACCAGGTCAAGATAGATGAGCTCACCCTCACGCTCTACCGCAAGCAGCACCCCAACATTATATATATTTGCAAACTCGCTGAGCAGTGAACCTGCCATGCTTCTCAGCACAAGGTTGCTCTCCAGCGAGTTTCCGAGACGGCATATCTTCCACGTCAGAGCATAGTATCCGGTGTTGTCATCGTGATAGGCATAACCCTGGTCGCACATCGTCCGCAGATATCGCAGCACCGTTGGCTGGGATATTCCAAGGTTCTCGGAAATGTTTTTAAGTCTCATAGGCAGTCTGCTGGCTGCCATATATTCAATTATCCTGAAAAGTTTATCGGATGAAAGATTGGCTTCCATTCCCTTTGTCTGTGCCATCACGGCACCTCCCACATTCATTTTGTTTCATTATATATATTTTCCTTGTAATATTCAAGTGCTTTTGCTCATTTTCAATTTTATTATTTGAAATAAACCTTTTTTTTACACAAATTTTTATAACTTTTCATCTTTTCGCACCGGAAATTTAAACAAAAAACACAACCCAAATTTATGTATTTTAACAGCTTTAAAATTCCTCAAAAAGCTTTTAAAAACCGCTCCTGCTCTTGACATTTCCACCCCAAAAGCCTATAATATAATTGCGATATAATCGCGAAATCGAATTTCAATATATGAAATTGAATTTTATAATTAGAAAGGAAGACTTATTATGGCTGTTGAACGCAAAAAGTATTGTGCCGGTGGCGAATGGAAAGATTCCAAGACCACAAAATGGATGGAGGTAACCGACTCCTCCACAGGTGAAGTTATCGCTGAAGTTCCCTGCTGCACAGAAGAAGAAGTTGAAGAAGCTATTGCCGCTGCTGCTGCTGCATTCCCCGAATGGTCTATGCTCTCCCTCAGTAAGCGCACCCAGATGATGTTCAAATGGCGTGACGTTCTGGTTGAGCACCTCGATGAGCTCACCGTTCTCTGCGCAAAAGAACTTGGTAAAAACCTTGTAGAGGCAAGAGGCGACATTCTCAAGGCTATCGAGCCCACAGAGCTTGCTTGCGCTACTCCCTATATTTCCCAGGGTACTGCATCCCTGCAGGTAACCACAGGTTTTGATACCGCTTCCTATCGTATGCCTCTCGGCGTTGTTGCAGGTATCGTTCCCTTTAACTTCCCCGCTATGATTCCTTGGGGCTGGATGGTTCCCCTCGCAATTGCAACAGGTAACACAGTAGTTCTTAAGGCTGCTTCCTACACCCCGCTCACCTCTATGCGTATCCTTGAGCTCTTCTATGAAGAAGCAGGCTTCCCCAAGGGCGTAGTTAACCTCGTAACCTGCTCCCGTAAAGAATCCGAGATGTTCCTCACCGATCCCAGAATCAAGGCTGTTACCTTCGTAGGTTCCACCGATATCGGTAAGCACATCTATTCCGTTGCTGCTGCTCACGGCAAGCGCGTTCAGGCTCAGACCGAAGCTAAAAACCACGCTCTCGTTCTTGAAGACTGCGATCTCGAAAGCACAGTTAACGCTATCATCAACTCCACATTCGGCTGCGCCGGCATGCGCTGCATGGCTCTCCCCGTAATCGTTGTTCAGAACTCCATCGCTGATAAGTTTGTTGCTCTTCTCAAAGAGAAAGCACAGGCTCTCAAGGTTGGCTGCGCATACGATCCCGAAACCAAACTCGGACCCGTTGTTACCGCAAAGCATAAGCAGTTCGTTTGCGATTGGATCCAGAAGGGTATTGACGAAGGCGCTGAGCTCGTACTCGATGGCCGCGACATCGTTGTTCCCGGTTATGAAAACGGCTTCTTCGTAGGACCCACCATCCTCGACAAAGTTACCGCTGATATGTCCGTTGGTGATTGCGAGATCTTTGGACCGGTTACCGTTATTAAGCGCGTAGATACCTTCGAAGAAGGCCTTGCTATCATGAACGCTAACCGTTTTGCTAACGGCTCCGCTATCTTCACCCAGAACGGCTACTATGCACGTCAGTTTGAGCTCCTCTCCGACGGCGGCATGGTTGGTATCAACGTTGGTATCCCCGTTCCCTCCGCATACTTCCCGTTCTCCGGAAACAAAGACTCCTTCTTCGGCGACCAGCACGTTCTCGGTCTCGACGGCGTTCGTTTCTACACCCGCGCTAAGACCGTTACCAAACACTGGTACGACGAGCATTCCCGCAAGAAGGTTATGGACACTTGGGAAGGCACCGTTGAACGTGTATAATTGCTGACAACGTTCACGAAAGGAGAAAATTACAATGTCAAACGCCTATCTTAAATGGCTTACCGAAAACACAGAAACCGCTTGGTGGACCGATACCGCTGACTACAGCACCATGGACGAAGCTATCGCCAACGGCGCTGTCGGCTGCACCACCAACCCCGTTATCGTTTGCAAAGGCATCAACTCCGATCCCGATTTTTGGCGCCCCTACCTCAAATCCGCCGAAGGTCTCACCGGTGACGAGAAGACCATCGAGATCATCCGCTGCGTAACAGTTAAGATCGCTGAGAAGTTCCTTCCCATCTACGAAGCAACCAACGGCGCTCACGGCTATGTTTGCGCACAGGTCAACCCCAAAAAGCAGGGTGACTCCGAAGCTATGATCGAAATGGGCCGCCGCCTGGCTTCCTGGGCTCCCAACGTAGCTGTTAAGATCCCCGGAACCGCTGCAGGTCTCCGTGCTCTTGAAGAGCTCACCGCAGAGGGCATCACCACTGTTGGTACAGTAAGCTTCACAGCTCCCCAGGCAGTTGCCATCGCAGCAGCTCAGCAGCGCGGTCTTGAGCGCTGCCGTGCAGCAGGCAAAAAGCCCGGCGCTGTTTTCTCCGTAATCATGGTTGGCCGTCTTGACGACTATCTCCGTGATATTGCAAAAGATATGCAGCTCGATATCCCCGAAAGCGCACTCACCAGCGCAGGTACCGCTGCTATCAAGAAGGCATACAGAGAGTGCAAGGCTCGCGGCTATGAAGCAAAACTCATGCCCGCAGCTATGCGCGGAACCTACCACGCAACTCTGCTCTCCGGCTCCAACATGACCTTCTCCCTCGCAGGCAACATCATTGCTGCTCTCGAGAACGAGAAAGACTTCGCTCCCCACATTGATGAGGACGTTGCTGCCGAAGCTATCGAACAGCTCAACAAGATCCCCGAGTTCGTTCGCGCTTACAACTTCGAAGCTCTTCCCGAAGCTGAATTCATCCGTTTCGGTGCTACACAGAGAACCCTCTCCCAGTTTGTTGAGATGGGTTGGTCCAGCATAGCTAACTTCAAGCTTTGATCGACGGAGGATGAGCGATATGAACTATTTGCAATGGCTGACTACGGAGACTCCTACCAAGTTCTGGCATGACTCCGCCATCCCCTCCGAGATAGACGCAGCTATTGAAAACGGTGCTGTAGGCTGCACCACCAACCCGGTGCTCACCTATAAGACTCTGCAGGCTGTTCCCGAATTCTGGCAGCCCATGGTAGATCAGATCCCCAAGGATCTCACCCAGCCCGAGCATGCTGAAGCACTGCTCCAGATGGTTGCTACCTATGCAGCAAGCAAGTTCCGTAAAATTTTCGAGGAGACCAACGGTCAGCACGGCTATGCTTTGGGTCAGCTCGATCCCTCCATCTGCATGGATGCTGACAAGATGCTTGCACAGGGTCTGCGTTACGCTTCCTGGGCAGACAACATCTCCGTTAAAACTCCCTCCATCAAATCCGCTCTTCCCCTTGTTGAAGAGCTTTCCTCCCGCGGTATTGCGGTTTGCACAACTGTAAACTTTTCCGTGTCCCAGGCAATGGCGATGGCCGAAGCTTATATGCGCGGCCGCGCCAAGGCCATTGCGGCAGGCATTCAGCCCAAGCCTCTCTTTGTTGTTCAGCAGGGCGGTCGTCTTGACGAGTATCTTCTCGAAACTGCTACAGACAGCCGTATCGATATCGATCCCGAGATCATCCGCAACGCAGGCAACGCTATCTGCAAAAAGGTTTACAGAATCTTTAAAGAGCGCAACATTCCCGCAATGATCATGCCCGCAGGACTTCGCGGTGTTCATCACCTCACCTCCATGGCAGGCGCAGATATGACCTTCTCCCTGCAGGCACGCATTCAGCAGATGACTATCGAAGCTGATCCCGAGCGTGTTTGCCACATCGACGATGAGATCCCCGAATCTGTGATCAAAGAGCTCTATAAGCTCCCCGAATTCGTCCGTGCGTATGAAGAAGGCGCACTTAAGCCGGAAGAGTTCACCACCTTTGGTGTTACCCAGAAGACTATGTCCCAGTTCCTCTGGACCGGTTGGGTGCCCCTCGAAAACTATCAGAAAGCTCCCACCGGAGCAAGATGGTTCTAAAAGGAGTTTCTGCTATGAAAGGTTTAGTTAAATTTGCCCTCGGTATGGAAGGCGTTGCTCTTCAGGAGCTGCCCGAACCCTCTCCGAAGGAAGGCGAACTTAAAGTTAAAGTTCTGGCTGCAGGCATCTGCAACAGTGACATCCACGCCATTCACGATGAGCGCTCCGTCACAATGCCTGTTGTTATGGGTCACGAATACGTTGGTCAGGTAGTTGAGAGCTGCGGCGACGTTGGCGACTTCAAGGTCGGCGACTGGGTGGTAACTCTCCCCGCTTGCTACAGCTGCGGTGAATGCTATCTCTGCGAAGGCGGCTTTGTTACACTTTGCCGCGAGCGCAAGTCTATCGGCTCTCACCGCAACGGCGCCATGGCTAACTATGTTGTGGTTCCCGCAAAATATTCCTTTAAGGTTTCCGAATCCGCCAAAACTCTTGAGCAGAAACTGCACTATGCTCTCTCCGAACCCCTTGCCTGCATGGTACGCGGTGTTTATGAGAAGCTGGACGTTAAACCCGGTGACACCGTTGTTATCAGCGGCCCCGGAATTATGGGTCAGCTTGCAGTACAGCTCTTTAAGCTTAAGGGCGCATACGTTATCGTCTCCGGTCTTCCCGCAGATCAGGATAAACTTGATCTTGCCAAGGAATACGGTGCAGACTGCTGCGTTACAAGCTTTGACGAGCTGCAGAAAGCAGTTTATGCAAACAATCCCAAGGGCGCAGATATCACCTGCGATTGCACAGGCGTTACTCCCTCCCTTGAGAGCTGCATGAAGGTTATCCGTCCCATGGGTTCCCACCTGCAGATCGGTCTTTTCGGCGGCAAGGTCCCCTTCCGTCTTGACTATATGTTTGACCGCGAGGTCAACTACATCCCCTCCAACTCCTCCGCAGTTTCCTCCTGGGAGATCGCTATGGATCTGCTTGCTCAGGGCAAGATAGACCTTGCACCTTACATCACCAAGAGATTCTCTCTGGATGAGTGGAAGGCAGGCGTAGACGCCGTATTGTCCAAGACCACCTACAAAGTCGTTCTCACACCCGATAACAGCTTTGAGGAATAATTAAGTTCCATCGTTTTTCCGACCCCGTCAGCAATGGCGGGGTCGGTTTTCTTTAGTATTTATGCGGTATTTCTTATTCAAAAACTAACAAACCGACCAAAAATGCAGGAGATTTTTTTCTACTATAATTTACCGTTTGTATTTACATATTTTCACAAATAATGTATAATAGTAATATATATACTTTATAGTTATCTTGAAAGCGGCGGTTTTATGAAATCACCAAAATACATATTATCTCTTGATGCCGGCACCACAAGCATCCGCTGCATTCTTTTTGACGTGCATGGCAACATTGCCTCCGTTGCACAAAAGGAGTTTCCCCAGTATTTCCCCAACGACGGCTGGGTGGAACAGAATGCGGATGAGATTTGGTATACCACCCTTGTTGTTGCCACCGAGGCTATAAACAAGTTGGGCTGCAGCTGCAGCGATATTGCCGCCATCGGTATAACCAACCAGCGCGAAACGGTTGTGGTTTGGGATAAGACCACCGGCAAACCAATATGCAATGCTATTGTGTGGCAATGCCGCCGCACCGCCGACTACTGCTCCGCTCTCAAGACAGACGGTATGGAGGACTTCATCTATCAGCGCACAGGGCTTGTTATTGACCCCTATTTCTCCGGAACAAAGCTGCGCTGGATACTCAACAACGTTGAGGGCGCCCGTGCAGCTGCCGAAAAAGGCAATCTGCTCTTCGGCACGGTTGATACCTGGCTTATCTGGAAGCTCTCAGGCGGCAAATGTCATGTGACGGATTACTCCAATGCATCGCGCACAATGCTCTTTAATATACACGATCTCTGCTGGGATGATGAACTGCTGAAGCTGTTCGATATTCCCAAGTCTCTTTTGCCGGAGGTTATGCCCTCCAGCGCATTCTACGGCACCACCGATGTCTCTCTCTTCGGCGGAGAGATCCCCATCTGCGGAGCTGCGGGTGACCAGCAGTCAGCTCTGTTCGGTCAGGCTTGCTTCAACGTGGGCGATGTCAAAACCACCTACGGCACCGGCGGTTTCCTGCTGATGAACACCGGCAAGACCGCAGTTGCATCCGGCAGCGGTCTGCTCACCACCATTGCCTGGGGCGAAGGCGGCAAGGTCGAATATGCCCTTGAAGGCTCTGTTTTTGTGGCAGGCGCCGCAATAAAATGGATACGCGACCGCGTTGGTATGATATCCTCCGCAAGAGAGTGCGATATCCTCTCTGAGGCTGTGGAGCACTCCAACGGTGTCTATCTTGTGCCCGCCTTTGTTGGGCTCGGTGCACCCTATTGGGACCCCTATGCTAGAGGCGTTATCGTGGGACTCACCCAAAACTCCGACCGCACGGATATCGTCCGTGCAACGTTGGATTCCCTTGCATATCAGACAAACGATGTCATTGAAGCGATGATAAAGGATGTGGGCAGGCTTCCC
>JAFSHJ010000076.1 GCA_017440425.1 Oscillospiraceae bacterium
AAATTCCTCTTTTCTTAATTTTGCATGCTCTACTTATTTTATAACAAAACAGCTTTTTATTCAACCTTATATTTGCTTTATCCGTTAAAATTTTTAGCTTTGCACACTTTTTCTTTTTTTAATGCGGCAAACCAGGATGCCGCCACAATGAATACCACGGCTATCAAAGCTGTTGCGTTGGGTTTAACACCGTTTATCACCCACACGGTGAATGGGGTGAGGATGGGTTTTATGAAAAACGCCATTGCTCCCATTATTGCCCCGCCCTTTTCAATCGCAGAGAAGTAGCAGAGATATCCTATTCCCGTGACGAAAATGCCGATATATGCCAATATTGCAAGTGTTTTGGGTCCTATCGGCGGGAACACCTCTGCCTTCATCACCAAAAGTGCGATCAGAAGCACCCCACTTCCCAAGAGGAAAACCAAAGCTGTCTGCACCACTCCGCCCAGGTTTTTCACAAATTTTCGGCTCAAAATCGTATACAGACTGAAGCTGACCGCAGCAAGCACGCCGAGTGCCACCGAGGCAAAGTTTGTTCCGCCGGAAAAATCCGCACAGATAAGCACGCCGATCACTCCCAGCACAAGGGCTATCCCCTTGTTTGCCGTGAATTTTTCTTTCAGGATGAGCGATGCAAACAATATTGTGAAAACCGAGTTGGAGGAGAAGATTATTGCTATGATGGAAGGCGATTCTGCCTTTGCCACGCCGATCTGCAGCGCAACCATGCTTACGCAGATGAAAAGCACTCCCAACCCTGTCATTATTCCAAGCTGTTTCAGCCCGATCTTAAGCTTCTCCCGCTTTATTTTTACTATTGCAAAGGGCAGCAATATCACCGCGCCGATGGCGAACCGCCAAAATGTGATGGCATAGGGGTTTACCTCCCCCGCGATCAGCTTGCTCACCGGTTCCAACGTGACGAACAGCACCGCTGTGAGCACTGTATACAGCATACCTTTTTTCATTGTCTGCGCCCCCGAGTTTATTAATGCAAATTCTTTTTACGGCATTAGTTATAACACACTTTCGCATTACTGTAAATAATAAGATACAATGCACTTGCTATATATTAAAATATATAGTATAATAAAAGCAAAAGCATTAAAAGGAGTGCAGACGGATGGAGCTTTTACAGCTTAAATATTTCAGCCACGCGGCAAAAACAGAAAATTTTTCTCACACGGCACAAAATTTTCACGTGCCCACCTCCTGCATCTCCGCAAGCATTAAAAAGCTGGAAAACGAGATCGGTGTCCGACTCTTCGACCGCACCGCCAACAGAATTAAGCTTAACGAATGCGGCAAAATTTTTCTCAAAGCGGTGGATGCCTCCGAAGAGCTGCTGAAAAAGGCGAAAGCGGATGTTCTGGACCTTGCCAAAATCACACCCATTGAGCTGCGGCTGCTCATTATGTCCAACCGCCAGAAGATAACCGACGTTATCTCCGAGTTCAAGCTGCGCTATCCCGAGACCTATTTCACCATTCACCACGGCACCTCCTTTGAGCTTTCCAACATCAACGAATACGATATTATCATCGCCGACCGCAGCATAAACAGCGATTGCTTTGAGAAAAAACTGTGGATAAAAGAGGATATTCTGCTGGCTGTGCACAAAAATCACCGCCTTGCCCAAAGGGAAACCGTGACTCTGCAGGAATTGACAGATGAAAAGTTCATCTTTATGACCAAGGGCAGCAACCTGCGCGACCACGTGGACGTGTTTTTGCACCAGCAGGGCGTGGAGGTGGATGCGGTTATTGAATGCGACGACCCGCAATATGTTCAGAAATATCTCAAGATGGGACTCGGCATCACCTTCTTCCCCTGCATCTCCTGGAAAAACCAGATAAACGACGATATCCGTCTTTTAAAGCTTACCGAGCCTCTCCACCGCGATTCTTACATCTACATCAACAAATCCTCCACCGATATGGCAAAGACCTTTTCACAAATGCTGGAGAAAGCCTGAAAAACAAAAACAGACATCCGCGATACACAACATACCTTCGGATGTCTGTTTGATTTTTGTGTTTGCTTTGTTATGCGTTTTCAAGCAGTGCCGCTTTATCGAAGTTAAACTGGCAGATCTCTCTTCTCTCGGTGTGGTAGGAATCGAAGGAGACAAATTTGTTTGATGGATCGAAGCGGTTGTGTAGATCGCAGCGGATATCGATTATGCTGACGGGGTGAGAATAGATCTTTGCAAAATCGCAGCCCTTGCCGCTTTCCATATCGTAGATGAACATATGGCGGTAGTCCTCAGCATCGGGATAGCCGTCGCCGATGAAGCAGCTTCTGTCGCCCGAATAGATGCAATGGATATCGCCGGAGCTCACCAGACCGTCCTGCAGCATGGTGCGCTCTCCGGTCTTATCGTTAAAGAAGTAGATACCCCATTCGGGAAGTCCCGAGAAGATGATGATCTCCTCGTCGTTCTTCCAATGGTAGTGGGAGTTCACCTCGTAGTTGGTGAGGTTGCGCATATTTCCGCCGTCTCTGTCTGCGGTGATGAGGATGGTGCCCCAGCGCTTGCCCTCCTCCGGGAAGTTGCGGAGCAAAAACAGAAATCTGCTTGCGGAGGGGTTAAAGGTGATGTGGTTCACCACCAGCTTCATCTCGCAGAAAGGCTTTTCGGGGAAAGCCTCGCTGAGCTGTTTATAGTTGATTATCAGCTTTTCGGTGTTGTTCTCAATATCGATGAGGAAGATGCCGTCCTCCTCGGGTGCATTGACGTCTTTGAATTCATCCACGGTGTTGCAGTAGCCATAGCCGGGGCGGAAATTGAAAATGCGGGGGAAGTTGATGCTTATGCCGTATTTTCTGTCCTCGGAGAGGCAGGCAAGCGGCTTGCAGATGATGCGCTCGCTGCCGTCGTTTACATTTTTGATAACGGCTCTGTAGTCGCCGTCGATGAAATCGTTATAGATGATGCTGTCGTCATCAAACCACTGCATCAGCGTACCCTGCTGAAAATTCCATGCTCTGCTCTCTGCAACCTTGTGGAACTGTTTATCCTTGAGAGTGATATAGCCAAGCTCGGCAATATCCTCTGCGGTGGGAAGTCTGTCCACAAATTTTACTCTGTGGGCAAGGTGTCGCTCAGACTTTTTATCGTATGGCTGAAGGTCATAATATCCGAAAAAATAATGGTATCCGTCATCGGGAGTTATGGTCTCTATATTCACTTTGGAAACACACTTCATATTATCTCTCCGTTCTTTTTAAACGTTCTGTTTTCATTATTATAGCATTGTTTCCCCAAAAAATAAAGAGCGTCGCCCTTCTTTTTTGCCACTCTTTTTACATATATATTTACGGTGATGTTTTGCCCAAAATCTGCTTTTAGAAAGTTTTTCCTTTAATGTAGTTATTTCTTTTCCAAAGTGTGAATATTCTAAAAATTTAACTGCGTTTTTTCGACTACCTATGATTTCCTATTGATAAAATCGGCAAAAAGGTTTAAAATTATAATAATTATAACTACTATGGATAGTTGTTTGTGTTTTTAAACACCCCTTTATCTACCCTTTGGAGGCCCAAATGTTTTCTGTTATGCGCAAAGTTTTTTTAAACCAAAAATATATTCTCCGCGCGGCGGCCCTGCTGCTGACTGCAGCAATGCTGCTCCCGTTTTTCGGCTGCAGCAAGCGCCCTGCAGACCTTGTGGACAACGATGCATCCTTTGAGCTTTCCGAATCCGAACCGGAGAGCTCTGCCGCCGAAAGCAGCTCTCAAACCGAAGAGGAAAGTACCGCATCTTCTTCCTCCGATAGTGAAGCCTCCTCCGATGAGAGCAGCGAAGCTTCCGAAAGCGAGCCTGCTTCGGACAGCTCCTCCGAAAGCGCTGAAGGATCCTCCCAAAGCTCCCACTCTTCACAATCCTCCAAGCCTTCTGAGTCGTCGCAATCTTCGCAGCCGTCACAATCGTCTGCAGCCTCCAAACCCGAGAAGGAGCCTTCTTCCTCTCAATCTTCCCAGACACCAGCCGAAAGCGAGAGCGAGAGCTCAAAACCCGACTCTTCCTCTTCTTCGCAGTCTTCTCAACCCTCACAGACTTCCTCCTCCGCACCCGATCAATCCACTTCTACGCCCGTTCCCGCAGGCGGAGAGATGCGTGCAATGTGGTTTTCCTATCTTGACCTGAACCCCATGCTCACCGGCAAGACCAAAGCGCAGTTCACCTCTGCCATCAACGCCGCATTCGACAACGTTGCGGAGCTGGGGCTCAACACCGTCATCGTGCAGGTGCGCCCCTTTGCCGACGCACTTTACAATTCCGATTATTTCCCCTGGTCCTCCTATGTGACCGGCAAGCAGGGGGTGGCGCCCTCTTTCGATCCCCTTGCTGTCATGATACAGGCTGCCCGTGCACGGGGACTTCGCATTGAAGCGTGGATCAACCCCTACCGTGTAAAGACTTCCGGCAACTCCACCGCCTCCCTCTCTTCCGACAACATGGCGAAAAAATGGATCGCTGAAGAAAACGATGCTGTCGTCGTCACCGCCAACGGCATCTATTATAATCCTGCCAGCCCCGATGCCCAGCAGCTCATCGTAAACGGAGTGAAGGAGATCGTTGCCAACTACGATGTGGACGGCATCCACTTCGATGACTACTTCTATCCCTCCCCCGACAACTCCTTTGATGCAAAATCCTACGCCGCATATAAATCCGCAGGCGGAAAGCTCTCTTTGGGGGATTGGCGCCGCGAAAACGTGAACACCCTGGTGCGAAACGTATATGCCGCAATAAAATCCATCGACAGCAGCGTGGTGTTCGGAATAAGTCCGCAGGGTAATATGTGGAATAATTATAACACACAGTATATCGATGTTGAGAAATGGGTGACGAATTCCGGCTATATCGATTACATTATGCCGCAAATTTACTTTGGTTTCAACAACACCGCCTGCCCCTACACCCAGACAGTTGCAAACTGGAACTCACTCATAACCAACAAGAACATTACTCTTTACATAGGTCTTTCCCCCTACAAGATCGGCACCACCGACAACTTTGCCGGCAACGGCAAGACCGAATGGCTGAACAACACCGATATCATTGCCCGCCAGGTGACCACCTCCCGCAAATATGCCCGCTGCGGCGGATTTGCGTTGTTCAGATATGCCTCTGTGTTCTCGCCTGCCGCCAACGTTTCGGTGCAGGTGAAGACGGAGATGTCCAACCTTAAAGATGTTTTGTCCTGAAAATAACAGCAGTTTATCATAACCTTTGTTTTGGAGAATAAGATGTTTAAATTTTTAAAGAACAGCAAACACCTTTCGATCATGCTTGCGCTCGCATTTGGATTGATGGTATCCGGTGCGGGAATTGCAGGAGTTTTTGCGGTAAGCGATGCACCTCCCGCAGAATTGGTGACCTACTCATCCGAAGAGGAAAGCACGGAGTCCTCCTCCGAAAGCGAAACGGAGAGCGAATCCTCCGAAGGATCCTCGGAAGAAGAGAGCTCCCTCCCCTCCGAAAGCGAGCAGGAAAGCGAACCTGAAGACGAGCCGGATGAACCCGTGTTCGTGCCCGTTGTCAAGAAAGATGCTCCCGATGTGATGCGTGCGGTCATGCTCCGTCCCGGCGAAGATTTTCTCACCGGCGAGCTTACTCAGGCAGCTGTCAAAAAGGAGATAGATTCCGCTCTCGATTCTGCCTCGAAGTTCACCATGAACACCGTTATCGTAGACCTCAACTATCTCGATCACGTCATCTACAACTCATCTTATCTCTCCGGCGTCTCGGTTGATTTTGATATTTTCGACTATATCCTCACCACCGCAAAGGCAAAAGGACTTTATGTCTATGCCATTCTCGATATTCTCGGCACAAACACCACCTCAACGGAGCGGGCCGCTGTCAGCAGCTCCGTTCTCGACACGGTTTATGCCAATGCCAAAGAGTTTGCCTCCAACTATTCCGTGGATGGCATCATCCTCAACGGCTATCTTGAATCCACCGCAGAAAAATCCGGCACCTATCAGCAGTATCTCAGCATGGGCGGCGGCACAAGCTTCTCCGATTATCGCTATGACATAACCCATTCCGTGCTCTCCAAGGCACTTACCGGCATTGCTGAAGCCGACCCCAGCACCAACGTAGGCATTCTTGCCGCATCCGTTTGGGCAAACAGCACCTCCAACGAGTTTGGCTCCAAAACCTCCGCAGCATATGAGATGATGTACGATTCCTTTGCGGACGTAAGACAGTATATCATAGACAAAATGTTCGATTTTGTCGCCGTGGAAGCCCCCGGTTCCCTCACCGACCCCAACATTCCCTTCACCAACGTTGTTGAGTGGTGGTCCTCTCTCACAGCGGTCGCGGACATCCCTCTCTATGCCATTCAGGCTGCGGACAGAGTTGGCTCCAAGGATGTGAAGGGCTGGGATAAAAACGACCAGCTTGCACAGCAGCTTATTGAGGTGAAAGATGTGGATTCCTTCGGCGGAAGCATCTTCAACTCTCTCTCCAGCCTACAGACAAACAAAAAGAGCACCGAAAAGCTGCTTGAATATTTTGAGAGCGGCACGGTTTCGGAAGAATTCATCCTCAAAGACCTGGAGATAACCAAACCCAAGAAAAATGCCTTTGAAACCTCGGACGTATCCTTCACCTTTATCGGTGCATCCGACCCCAGCGAGCCCGTTCTCCTCAACGGAGAAGAGATAAAGCGTGACCAGAACGGCGCATTCTCCGTTACTGTTGAACTTAAACCCGGCGCAAACGAATATGTCTTCACCCACCGTGAAAAAACACTCTCCTATAAAATAACCCGAAACATCGTTATCATCAAAGAGATATTGCCCACCGGAAACATTGCGGTTGACGGCAACATGAAGATCGAGGTAAGCGTTATTGCCTACCAGGATTCCAACGTGACAGCCGCCCTCAACGGACAGACTATCAAGCTCACACCCGATGAGGCGCAGGAAGACGAATCGCTGCGTGACACATCCTATGTGAAATATGTTGGCAGCTTTACAACTCCCCCTGCGGAAGCCACCAAGAAAAACCTCGGCAACATCACCTTTGCGGCAACCTACGGCGAAAAGACCGAAAACAAGGAAGGCGCCGCAGTTGTTGTAAACAAAAAGGTGGAGGTTGTGGAAGGCAGCGGCAACGTGGTGGAGGTTATTGCGGATTACTGCGAGACCTACCCTGCAAACACGTTGGATAACTCCCATGAAGCCGACTATTATCCCCTTGCAAAGGGCACACGCGACTTTATCTCCGGCGAGCCCGTTGTCTATAAGGACGGCAACACCACCTATTCCTACTACGTTCTTCAGTCCGGACAGCGTGTTGCCACCACCGACGTGAAAAAGCTGGACGACACCGCCGTGCTTGGCAACAACAACATTGCAGGTCTCACCGTCTCCAGCGATGCCCGCTACACCAAGGTCATCATCGATACCGAGCAGCCCGTTTCATATAAGTTCAAATACAGCGCATCGGGCATCTCCATCGATTTCAAGTATACCGCATCGGTGCCCAAATCTCTCGATAATCTCACCCTCAACCCGCTTTTTGCCAGTGCAAAGTGGTCCGGCACCACCCTCACTCTCCGCTTCAACACCACCCACGGTTTCCTCGGCTACACCGCTTATTATGAGAACGGCGACCTTGTTTTCCGCTTCAACAACCCGCCCGTCAACGGACTTTCCGGCGCAGTTATAGTTGTTGACCCCGGTCACAGCATTGTGGATCCCGGTGCACTCGGCTTCCTGGATGCCTTCCCCGAGCAGGTGCTCAACCAGATGGTATCCAAAAAGCTCACCGCCATCCTCCAGTCCCGCGGCGCAACGGTTCACATGCTTAACACCCAAAACGGTGCATTCACCATTCAAAACCGAATCAAGCAGGCCACCACGCTGAATCCCCATATTTATATCAGCATCCATTGCAACTCGGCGGCAAATGCATCTGCCTCCGGCTCGGAAGCCTGGTATTACAACGGATTCTCGGCAAACCTTGCCTCCAAGGTATCCTCCTACGTCTCCTCCAGCTATTCCACCAAGAACAGAGGCAAAAAGGACGGCTACTTCTACGTCACCCGCTTCCCCATGTTTGCATCCACCCTTGCAGAGCTTGGCTTTGTCACCAACAACAGCGACTATTACCAGCTGCTTCAGGATTCCGTTCAGCAATCCATTGCAAACGGCATTGCAAACGCACTCAGCGATCATCTCACCTCTGTCTGCGGCAACTTCCGCGGACGCATGGGCATTGAATCCACCGACGGCACTGTCACACCCACCACAGTCAAGGTCACCGGCGTGACACTCAACACACCCGAGACGATGAACCTGGTCATCGGCAAGACCGCACAGCTCAAGCACACGGTTAACCCCTCCAATGCCACCAATCCTGCGGTTTCCTGGTCCTCCAGCGATCCCGACATCGTCAGCGTTGACCAAAGCGGCAAGATAACCGCACATACAGTTGGCTCCGCGATGATCACCGTCACCACCAAGGACGGCGGCTTCACCGCCTCCTGCACCGTCACCGTGACAGAGGAACAATCCTCTGCACCCGAAAATTCCGATGAAAGCTCGGGTGAGAGTTCCGGCGAGAGTTCGGGAGAAAGCTCAAGTGAAAGCTCAGGTGAGAGCTCAGGCGGTTCGCAGCTGCGCCCCATGAACTGAATATCCAAAACGGAGACACCTTGTCATAGGCTGTCTCCGTTGTTTTTTGCGCAAAATATAAAAGGCACTTTTCAAAACCGAAAGTGCCTTTTGTTGTGTGGTTTTTTCTTTTTTCACATACGCTCTCTTACCAGCTTTTCGTAGGAGGTCTCGATCTCGATGCCGTCATCCGTGAGCACATAGAAGCGGTCGGCATTTCTCACGGTGCTGAGGCGGTGGGCAATAACGAAGGTGGTGCGTCCGTGGGCAAGCTTTTCCAAAGATTCCTGCACCACACGCTCGGTCTCGTTATCCAAAGCCGTTGTGGCCTCGTCGAAGATTAGGATGGGCGGGTTTTTGAGGAACACTCTTGCAATGGATATCCTCTGCTTCTGTCCGCCGGAGAGCTTGACGCCCCGCTGACCGATATCGGTATCGTAGCCATTGGGCAGCTGGGTTATAAACTCGTGGGCGCCTGCCCATTTTGCCGCCGCAACGATCTCCTCGTCGGTGGCGGAGGGCTTGCCGTAGCGGATATTCTCGGTGACGCTGCCTCCAAAGAGATATACGTCCTGCTGGACGATGCCGATGTTGTCACGCAGGCTCTTCTGTGTCACAGAGCGGATATCCTTGCCGTCGATGAGGATACTGCCGGCGGAGACATCGTAAAACCTGGGGATAAGGCTGCACAGCGTGGTTTTACCTACACCGGATGAGCCCACAAATGCAATATATTCACCTTTTGCAACGTCAAAGCTGATGTTGTTGAGCACGTTTTCGTTGTTTTCATAGTGGAAGGATACGTTTTGGAAGGAGACATTGCCCTCCACATCCTTAAGCTCTGCGGCATCGGGAGCATCCTTTATCTCCGGCACCACCGAAACCATCTCGAGGAATCGCTCATATCCCGTTGCGCCGTTCTGGAACTGCTCTGTAAAGTTGATGAGCTTTCTCACAGGCTCGGTGAAGTTGTTGACATAGAGCAGGAATGTGATGAGATCGGTGACTTCTATTGTGCCGAGGGTGATGAAGATGGCGCCTGCCACAATGACCGCAATGTTGATAAATGTGGTGAATGCACCCAGACCGGCGTGGTAAACGCCCATGCACTTATAGCTGAGGCGCTTGCTCTCCACAAAGCGTAGGTTGCCGCCGCGGAATTTCTCCAGCTCGATCTCCTCGTTGGCAAAGGATTTTACCACTCTTATGCCCGAGAGATTGTCCTCGATCTGTGCGTTTATCTCCGCAATGCGCTCACGGTTGCGTTTGAAGGCACGCTTCATCTTGATGTTGTAGCGGCAGGCAAACAGCACCATAAACGGAATTATGGCCACCGCCACCAGCGCAAGCTTCCAGTTGACAACGGCGAGGATGGTGACCGAGCCTGCCAGCTTGATTATGGAGATGAGCAGGTCTTCCGGTCCGTGATGGAACAGCTCGCTTATCTCAAACAGGTCGTTGGTCACACGGGACATAAGCTGTCCCACCTTTTGGTTATCGAAAAAGCTGAAGGACAGCTTCTGATAGTGGACAAAAATTTCGTTGCGCATATTGAATTCCATCTTTGCGCCCATCATATGTCCGTAATATGCAATAAAATAGTTGCAGTAGCACTCGAGAAGGATAAGTCCCACCATTATTGCGGCGAGAATTATTATCACTCTCAGCGCCTCGTCCATATCCCGATAGATGACGTCGTTGGTGATGTATCTTATCATCAGCGGGATGACGAGAGAAATTGCCGCACCAAGGCAGGCAAAAAACATATCTGCGCTGAACAGCCCCATATAGGGCTTGTAGTAGCTCAAAAACTTTTTCCATTTTCCCGGTGCGGGTGTGTTTTTGGTTTCAACTTTCATTTTTTATACCTTTATATTTCTTTCAGTCCTGTAGCAGCGGATAGAACCCCTGCTGCTGCCAAATTATCAGCAATCTGCCGCTTTTCACGCTTACAGCTGCTGCTTTTCCGCAAAACTCGTTGCTTGCGCCAAGCGGAAAATCCGAGCCAAGCTCTGCATCTTCCACCTCGTATTTGAGGCCGCTTATGGTCACACCCTTTGCCGTTTCACCGCTACAAAACACCGATATCATTCCGCTGTTTTCCGCAGCAAATTCTATTTTGCCGTTTCTAATCACGGTGCTCACGCTGTTTCCGCCCACGATATAGCCTCTGCCGCCTCGCTCTGCAATGTAGGAAAGTGTCTGCAGGTTTGCCACGGTGTGGTCCAGCCTGCCGCCAAGCCCCGCATAGAGCAAAAAGGTATCAAAGCCTCTTGCAAAGCCCTCTTTCACCGCCAGCATGGTGTCGGTGTCGTCCTTCTCGGGGGGATGGCAGATGATGTTGGGGTGATTTGGTTTGTAGCCGAGAGAATCGAAATCTCCCACGACCAGGTCAGGAGTTACACCTGCCTCGGCAAGATATTTCAGTCCGCCGTCTGCGGCAATGACAAAGTCGCTCTCTCTGCGGCAAAGCACTGCACCGTCCAGCTCGCCCGCTCCAACGATGAGGCACACCTTTTTGTCGTTAATCATCTTGATTCAGCTCCATTAACCGAACAGATATTTTTTCTGGTCCTCGTCCAGCTCGTCGATTCCCCAACCCATTGCAGCCAGCTTGATGAGTGCAACGTTGTTATCGATGTTTTCGGGGATATCGTAGAGGGTGGGCTCCAGCTTGCCTGCGTTTTCCGCAATGTAGCGGCAGCAGAGCGCCTGAATTGCAAAGCTCATATCCATGATGTCTGCGGGGTGACCGTTGCCTGCGGTGATGTTGACAAGTCTGCCCTCGGAGAGCAGGTTGAGAGTTCTGCCGTCTTTGAGGTTGTAGCCTTCAATGAAGGGACGGCGCTCTTCAACGGATTCGGAGAGCTCAAGCAGATCGTTTTTATCTATCTCAACGTCAAAGTGTCCTGCATTTGCAAGAACCGCGTTGTTCTTCATCTTTTCGAAGTGCTTTTTGGTTATAACACGCTTGCAGCCGGTTGCGGTGACAAAAATATCTCCGATTGCGGCGGCATCGTCCATCTTCATTGCGGAATAGCCGTCCATGCAGGCCTCCAGTGCCTTGAAGGGATCGATCTCGGTGACGACAACTCTTGCGCCCATGCCCTTTGCACGCATTGCAATGCCTCTGCCGCACCAGCCGTAGCCTGCCACGACGACGGTTTTGCCTGCAACAAGCAGGTTGGTGGAGTTCATTATGCCGTCCCAGACAGACTGTCCCGTGCCGTAGCGGTTATCGAAGAGGTGCTTGCTGTTGGCATCGTTTACCGCCATCATTGGGAAGTTGAGGTTATTGTCACGCACACGCTGTTTAAGGCGAAGGATTCCTGTGGTGGTCTCTTCGCAGCCGCCGATGAGGTTTTCTGCCAGGTCTGCACATTTTCCGTGAAGCAGGCTGACGAAATCTCCGCCGTCATCCACGATAATATGGGGTTTGCAGCTGAGTGCTGCAATGAGATGCTCTTCATAAGTTTCGGCATCTGCACCGTGGATGGCAAACACGTTTACACCCAAAGAATCCAGCGCAGCGGCAATGTCATCTCTTGTGGAGAGGGGGTTGCAGCCTGTGGCATATACGTCTGCACCGCCTGCCTTGAGCACAAGTGCCAGATAGGCTGTCTTTGCCTCCAGATGGATGGAGATGGCAACTCTCATTCCCTCAAAGGGGCGCTCCTTGGCAAACTGCTCCGCAATATCGGTGAGCACCGGCATAAACTCGTGCTGGCGCACCCAATCTATCTTTTTAAGTCCCTCTTTTGCAAGGCTTGGATCTTTTATAATACTCATATTGCTTCTCCTGTATCTTTAAATTTTGTTTTGCAAATCCCTGAATGTATCCATTATAAATAATACTCCATTTTGCGTCAAATCTCAATAGCTATCCGCTTTTAAGATGCAAATTTTATCAAAAAATAAGGTCGGCAGAGCAATTCCGCCGACCTTTTTGAGTTTTTTTATTCCGTTTTGGCTTTTTTGCGCTGCATCATCAGCGCACGGGCCTCTTTTCCCGAGATATGCTCCGGGGTGAGAGCTATCATATAAAATCTGTCCCACTCGGTGTTTATCTCTTCGTAGCCCTTTGCCATATGCTCGATGCTGTATTTTTTCGCCAGCGCTTCGATGGCGGCTCGCTTTTCCGCCGCATCTTCCACTATGCTGACTTTGCCGAAGACGATCACGCTTTTGTAGTTTGTGCTGAAAGTCTCCGCCACCACTTCATCCTCGCTGATTATGCAGAAGGATGCCTTATCGCAGCTGCGCACAGCATCCACCTTGTGCCCCTGAGTTGCGCTGTGGAAATATATTTTGCCGTCAAACCAGACATAGCTCATTGGCACGGCATAGGGATATCCCCCGTCGCCGCTGACGGCAAGCACGCCGGAGCTGCTCTTTTCCAATATTTCAATGCTCTCATCAATTGGGAGCTGTTGGTTTTTACGGCGCATTTCTCTCATTGGTTTTTCCTCAATTCTCACTCTGCAACAATGCCTTCAATGGCCTTATCGAGGCTTGTGTAGAAGTTGTTTTCGCCCACAAGCTCCACAATGCCTGCACGCTCAAAATAGGTTCTGATGTTTTCTTTAAGTCCGCAGAATTTAACTTCCACATTTTCTTTCTCCAGCTTTTCGCAGAGCTCCATAACAGCCTTTGCACCGGAGACATCGATGGTGGAGACGCCCTTCATGGAGATTATTGCGGTTTTGCAGGCTGGAAGCTGCTCAAACTGCTCGTTAAACTTATCCACAGCACCAAAGAAAACAGAGCCGGTTACATATGCAATGGCGGTCTCTTCAACGTTGTCGCCAAGGCACTCGCCCTTATATTTTTCTCTGTCGAAGCGGGAGAAGCTGACGTTTATCTTGCTGGAGGCAACCACAAAGAGGATGGCAGAATAGACAACACCGATTATGATGGCAACCATAAGGTCGAACACGACAGTTGCCACAAGGGTGATGAGGAACTGGCTGATGGCAGCCTTGAACTTGTGCCTGAAGATGTATTTTATCTCGTCCCACTCATTCATGCGCCATGCTGTCATCATCAGCACGCCTGCAAGGGCGCAGAGGGGAAGCTTTGCCATTACGGGACCAAGCAGGAACATTGCCGCAAGCAGGAAGACGGAGTGGAAAACTCCGGTGAGTCTTGTCTGCTGACCGGATTTGATGGCTACGCTGGAACGAGCTATTGCTGCAGTTGCGGGAACACCGCCGAAGAAGGGGATGACCACGTTGCCGATACCCTGTGCAACCAACTCTCTGTCTGCATCAAAGCTTTCGTTCTTCATTCTGGATGCGGAAGCGCCGCACATAAGGCTCTCGATCATTCCCAGTGCCGCAATTGTAACGATGGGAGAGACAAGACCTTTTATCATGGAAAAGTCAATATCTGTGAGGGAAAGTCTCTCGCTGAGGAAGAGTGTCTGTGGAATTTCACCGACCAGCACAAGTCCCTCCATTTTGAAAACCACCGAAACGATGGTTGCAATGATGATGGAGACCAGAGAGGAGGGCACCTTTGCGTTCCACTTTTTGGGCCATACCAGCATTATTACAATTACAAGCGCGCCGATGAGCACCGACTGCCAATCGGGACGGAAGCCAAGCTTAAAATAGGAGAGCAGCTTTTCCACGTTGCTCAGACCCTCGCTGGTGGTGCCGAAGAAGTTATCGATCTGTCCCATTGCGATGACGACGGCGATGCCGGAGGTGAAGCCCATTATTACCGGAGAGGGGATGAAGCTGATCAGTCTGCCCAGCTTGAAGATGCCTGCGATGAGCAGGATTATTCCGGAAATGAAGGATGCCACGAACATTCCCTGAATGCCGTACTGTGCAACGATCGCAATAAGCACGGCGGACATTGCGCCGGTGGGACCGGATATCTGGAAGGATGCGCCGGAAAGTATGCCGATTATTATGCCTGCAAGGATGGCTGTTACCATTCCTGCTGCCGCTGTTGCGCCGCTGCTTACACCGAATGCCAATGCCAGCGGAAGTGCCACCGCACAGACGGTGAGTCCCGCCATTGCATCCTTGAGCAATCTGGCGCCGTTATAGCCCGAAAACTCGGTTTTCAGGTCTGCCACAAATTTTTTTACCATTCTCAACACCTATTTTCTCTTCTTTTCGGCAGCCTGCGCCGCCTTTTATATAGGTTTTATCCGCTTTTGCGCAGACAAAACCACACTAATTTCTAATTATATACCTCCAAAAAAGCTTTTGCAATTGCAATTGGTATGTTTAACGAAAAAACACCTCATTTTTCTCCCTTTTGCCCATACGCTCTTTTATTTTCCCGTTTTTTTTATGTTTTAAGCCGTGTTTTTCTTTTAAAATCTCTGTTTATTACCCTCTGTATAACATTATCCGCAATTATTCTGCTTAAACTATAATAATTATTTTAATATAGGTATTTGATTATAAAACAATTAAATGTTATACTCTAATTGTACCCGGACTATTGAATGTTAGGAGATTGAAAAGTATGAAATACGTAATCACTTCCATAGAAGACCAGTCTGTTACCACACGTCTTGAGGCAGACTCCATCGGCGAAAAACTTGTTCCCGCAGAAGCTTTTTACGGCGTACAGTCCCTGCGCGCTCTGGAAAACTTCCCCATCACCGATACCCGACTCAGACCCGAAATGATCACCGCTCTCGCCATTGTTAAAAAGGCTTGCGCAATTGCAAACCTTGAGGCAGGCGCTCTTGATGAGAAAACCGCCAACGCCATTGTTGCAGCTTGCGACGAGATCATTGCAGGCAAATATCACGAAGAGTTCATCGTTGACCCCATTCAGGGCGGCGCCGGCACATCCATGAACATGAACGCCAACGAGGTTATCGCTAACGTAGCTATCCACCTCATGGGCGGCACAAAGGGTGATTACTCTGTTGTTCATCCCAACGATCACGTAAACTTCGGTCAGTCCACCAACGATATCATCCCCTCCGCAGGTAAGCTCACAGCTCTCATGCTGCTCCCCCACCTCGAGCAGAGCCTTGAGACTCTCATCGAGTCCTTCAACAAAAAGGCTGTAGAGTTTGACGGCATCATCAAGATGGGCCGTACACAGCTTCAGGATGCTGTTCCCGTTCGTCTCGGTCAGGAATTCAAGGCATACGCAACCGCAACCGCTCGCGGTCTCAGACGTATCCGTGCCCTCAAGGAAGAGCTCTACACCCTGAACATGGGCGCTACCGCTATCGGCACCGGCCTTAACGCAGACAAGGTTTACTTCGACACAGTTACCACCAAGATCTCCGAACTCACAGGCATCCCCTTCGTTCAGGCAAACGACCTCATCGATGCCACACAGAATATCGACAGCTTCTCCGCTGTTTCCGGCGCTATCAAGGATTGCGCACTTGCACTCTCCAAAATCTCTAACGACCTCCGTCTTATGTCCTCCGGTCCCAGAACAGGTCTCGGCGAGATCAACCTCCCCGCAAAGCAGAATGGTTCCTCCATCATGCCCGGTAAGGTCAACCCGGTTATCCCCGAAGTTGTCAGCCAGGTTGCATTCCGCATTGCAGGTAACGACATGACCATCTCCATGGCAGTTGAAGCAGGTCAGCTGGAGCTCAACGCATTTGAGCCGGTTGCATTCGATGCTCTCTTCCAGTCCATCATCATCCTTGACCGTGCTGTTCAGACCCTCACCGTTAACTGCGTTGACGGCATCACCGCTAACGAGGACCGCTGCCGCGAGCTCCTCGATAACAGCGTTGGTATGGTTACCGCTCTCTGCCCCCACATCGGTTACGCTCAGGCTGCAAAGCTTGCAAAAGAAGCTCTTGCAACACGCGTTCCCATCCGCAAGCTCATCATCGAGAGAAACATTCTCACCGAAGAAGAATGCGCAACCATCCTCGATCCGTTCAGCATGACCAAACCCGGCATCTCCGGCGAAGATCTGCTTGAAAAACAAGAATAACAGCATACATAAAAGCTCCGTACCGATGGTACGGAGCTTTTTTACTGTAATTATTCTGTATCATCCCGTTTATATTCCAGGATGTCTCCCGGCTGGCAATCCAGCACCTCGCAGATGGCTTCCAGCGTTGAAAAGCGTATGGCGCTGACGTGTCCGTTTTTCAGCTTGGAGAGGTTGACGTTGGCAACACCAACCTTTTCCGAGAGCTCGTTCAGCGATATCTTTCTGTCTGCCATTACCCTGTCCAGTCTCAAAATGATAGCCATGGCAACCTCCTTAAAGGGTCTCGTCGGATTCGCGCTGCAGCTTCTGTCCGTAGGAGAAGATATAGGACAAAACCATTATGACGCAGAAGACCAGCACAAAACCGAAGTCCATCGTGTAGGCATATTCAACATTTGCGATCGCGGAAGAGGAGAATATCTCCTCCATGGGATAGATGTGTGCTGTGACCATACGCTCTGCAATGCCAAGCAGTTCAAGCACAAAGCCGCCTGCAAGCTCTATCCATGCAACGGTTCTCAGCTTTTTGGGAGTGCTCTCTTCAAAGGGTCTGCCCTCTTTCATGGGCTTCAGGATATCTCGCAGCAGCTTTATCACATAGGATGCGGCAAAAAGGAGTCCTCCAACCACTGCGAGGGACACAACTGTGAATATCTGCATGGGCATATCCGCTGTCTGATATTTATCTGCGAGATAGATCTTTACAAAATCCAGATCGAGTGTGAAGCTGCCCACCTCATACATTTTGTTGCCGAAAATTATAACCAGCACCGCAAACACAAACAGCACGATCGCCACCACACGGAAGATGCCTCCGCACACCTTTGCAACGGTATCAAAAGTTTTTGCCGAATTGACAAGTTTTTTCTCGTTCATATAACATACTCCTTTGCGTAAATTATTTAACGTTTATCGTTAATCATAGTATAACAGACAAAATAATCTTTGTCAATAGGTTTTTAACGATTATCGTAAAAATTTTTACTTAATTTGCTACAAAGCAAAAAAAACGCCGACAGATAAAACTCTGTCGGCGGAATTTTTTTAAAGCTGCATGACAATGTTTTTAAAGTGTCTGCCCCGTTCCTCAAAGTTGCGGTAGAGATCGAAGCTGGCAGATGCGGGAGAAAGTGAGACGATGTCGCCCGCGGAGGTGTTTTCCCTTGCGGCTCTGACCGCCTCCTCCATTGTTGCAACGCGGATTATCTTCAGCTCATCAGCATTGAAGGCGGGATCGTTTTTGACAGCGGTCTCGATCTTATCTGCCGTGGCACCCATGAGGATAAGCAGCTTGACATATTGGCAAACCACGGGAGCCATGGGTTCGTAGGGGATCTTTTTGTCGTAGCCGCCTGCGATGATGGCAATTTTTCTGCCGAAGGAGCGCAGTCCGGCAATAACTCTTGTGGGGTTGCTGGCAATGGAATCGTTATACCATTTCACTCCGTCCAGCTCACGCACAAACTCGATGCGGTGCTCCACGCCGCCAAACTCTCTTGCAACGCTGAGCATATCGTCATAGGAGACGATGCCCTCCAAAATCGCCATTGCGGTGAGGTAGTTATCCACGTTGTGGAGTCCGGGGAGACGGATCTCGTCACGGTGGAATATTCTTGTTTTGTTCACGCCGTCGCAGCTGCAGAGGTAGCCCTCTTCATCCAGCAGAGTGCCTTTTACAAGCTGTCCCGAGGTGGAAAACCATCTCAGCTCGCCGCGGACAAGCTTTGCCATATCTCTTGTAACAGCGTTATCTGCATTGAGCACTGCTCTGGAAAACGCATTCTGGTGGCTGAGCAAATTCAGCTTTGCACCGATATATTCATCCATTGTGCCGTGGACGTCAAGATGGTTGGGTTCCACGTTTTTGACTGCTGCTATGTCGGGAGAGGAACGCATACTCTCAAGCTGGAAGCTGGAGAGCTCCACAACTGCGTAGTCGTCTTCTTCAATTTTTTCAATTTCGGGCAGAAGCGCCTTGCCGATATTTCCGCCCATCCACACCATTTTGCCTGCCTTTTTCAGCATCTCCGATGTAACTGCGGTGGTGGTGGTTTTGCCGTCGCTGCCGGTTATTGCAATTATTTTGCAGGGACAAAACTGGAAAAACAGCTCCATCTCGCTGGTGACCACCTTGCCCTGCTCTCTTGCGGCTTTGATGGCGGGGTTGTTGTAAAACACACCCGGTGCACGCACAATGATATCCGCATCAATGTTATCCATATAGCTCTCGCCAAGAATAAGCTCTGCACCGAGTGCTGTAAACTCTGCGGCGATCTCACCGATGTCGCTGCGTTTATCTCTCACCTGTGTTTTTATGCCCTGCTTTGCAAACAGCTTTATGCAATCGTTGTTGCTGACACCAACACCGATAAAAGCAACTGTCTTTCCCGATTTTTTCAGCATTTCAAAAAAGCGCTGTATCTTCAAAATGACACCTCCGCATCCTCTTCTTCAAATTATACACATTATCTGCCGCTGATATGCAATAAGGCTCCGAACAAAATTATCGGTCGGAGCCTTTCAACTTGTTAATTATCAAAAATTTCGTAAATTGCCTTGATGCTCTTTTCGAAGTCCTCTTCTTTAACACCGATGATGATGTTGAGCTCGCTGGAGCCCTGGTCGATCATCTTGACGTTGACGTCGGCGTGGGCAACTGCTGCAAACACTCTTGCTGCGGTACCTCTTGCCTGGATCATACCGCGACCAACAACTGCAATAAGCGCAATTCCGTTCTCAACGTAGATGTGGTCTGCTTCGGTTGCTTTATAGAGTTCATCAACAAGGTTTGTCGCCTTTTCAAGCTCTTTTGTTTCAACAACAACGCTGAGTGTATCGATTCCGGAGGGCAAATGCTCAAAGGAAACACCGAACTTTTCAAAAACATCCAGCACTTTGCGTCCAAAACCAACCTCCTGGTTCATCATATCCTTCTCGATAATGACGGTGCTGAAGCCTTTGTGTCCTGCAATACCTGTAATGAGGTTCTGGGGCTCAACGGGAGCGGAGGCAACGATCATTGTGCCCGGCTCTTCGGGGATGTTGGTGTTGCGGATGTTGATGGGGATGCCTGCTTTTCTCACGGGGAAGATAGCATCCTCGTGCAGAACTGTGGCGCCCATATAGGAGAGCTCACGGAGCTCACGGTATGTAATGGTTCTTATCTGCTTGGGGGAATCCACGATGCGGGGATCGGCCATGAGGAATCCGGATACGTCTGTCCAGTTCTCATATACAACAGCATTGGCAGCCTTTGCCACGATGGATCCTGTTACGTCGGAACCGCCGCGGGAGAAGGTTTTGATCTGTCCGTTTTCGTATGCGCCGTAAAATCCGGGGATAACTGCCTTATCACACTTTGCAAGTGCGGCGCTCATGAGTTCGTCGGTCTTCTTTGCATCGAATACTCCGTTTTCTTTGAACACAACAACATCTGCGGGATCCACAAAAGTAAAGCCGATATAGCTTGCAAGGATCTTTCCGTTAAGATATTCTCCGCGGCTGGCTGCATAGTCGCTGCCGTAGCCGGCAAGAAGATTGTTCTTTATTGTGTCAAGCTCCTCTTTAAGCGGAAACTCTATGCCAAGACCCTTTACTATTCCGTCAAAACGGTCATAAATTTTGT
The DNA here is from genome assembly GCA_017440425.1 of Oscillospiraceae bacterium. GTDB lineage: Bacteria > Bacillota > Clostridia > Oscillospirales > Ruminococcaceae > SIG526. The sequence goes on from JAFSHJ010000076.1 coordinate 20,213, forward strand.
TGTAAACAGCTTCGAATTCTTCTCCGCCCTCTGCTGCAGCCTTGTGCAGAGCATAGAGCATATCCGTTACCTTTTCGTCCTCTTTAAAGCGCTTGCCGGGGGCAGACGGCACAACATATCTTCTGTTTTCATCTGCTTTGATTATTGCGGCAACCTTCTTAAGGCACTCTGCATCTGCCAGCGAGCTGCCGCCAAATTT
>JAFSHJ010000077.1 GCA_017440425.1 Oscillospiraceae bacterium
ACTCCTCGCTGTTTATCTTATGATATTTTCAGCTTTTTTGCCTTTAATATGCAGATTTATTCCCTTTGTTTTTATCTTCTTAAAGATATACTGTTGTTTTTTTGTTTTTGCGAGGTTATAATATATTTATAACCACAACGAAAGGAATTTTTGATATGACCGATGCAGCAAAATGGGATCTTCGCAGAATGTATCCCACCGACGAGCTTTGGAACGAAAAGCTCAATGCAACTCTTTTGAAAATAGATGAACTTGCCGAGCAGAGAGGAAAGATCAACTCCTCTGCGGAAGAACTTTTCAAAACCATCTCCCTTTACGAGAGCGTATTTCAGGATATAACCGACCTTGCGGTGTTCTCCCGCTCCAACTTTGACCAAAACATGGCCGATTCCGCCGCAAAGGCACTCAACGAGACCCTTATGACCGCCATGACAGCCGTTGGCGAGAAGATATCCTTCCTCGCACCCGAATTCATGCAGGGCAACTACGAGAGCTTTGAGAACTTCTGCGAGCAGCTGCCCGAGCTTAAAAAATACGACACCTTCATCAAGGATTTCCTCGCCAAAAAAGAGCACATCCTTCCCGAAGAGCAGGAGATGCTGATGGTGAGAATGGGCGATATCGGCTCCACCTTCTCCAAAATCTACGACGATCTCACCGTCAACGACGTGGAATACCCCACCGTTAAAGACCCCGACGGCAACGATTTTGCCGCCATCGAGGCAAACTACTCCATCGCCCTCGGCAACCCCGACCGCGCCTTCCGTGAGCGCTTCTTCAAGGCACTGCTGGGCACCTATAAAAAGCACAAAAACACCCTCACATCTCTCTACTACGGCTCCGTTAAAAACGATGTTTTCACTGCAAAGAGCCGCAACTACGTTTCTGCAAGAGAGATGTCCCTTTCCGACAACTTCATCCCCGAAACGGTTTACGATAACCTTATCACCACCGTTCGCGAGAATACCAAACCTCTGCAGGATTACATTGAGCTGCGCCGTCAGGTGCTTGGCATTGAGGATGCTGTTCATTTCTACGATCTGTTCGTGCCCATCGTCAGCGACGTTGACAGGACCTACACCTACGAAGAGGCTCAGGAGCTCATTATAAACGCCACAGCCGTTCTCGGCGAGGATTACACCGAGCTTGTCAAGCGTGCTTTTGCTGAGCGCTGGATCGACGTCTATCCCACCGACAACAAACAGACCGGCGCCTATTCCACCGGCTCCTACACATCTTATCCCTACATTCTGCTCAACTTCTCCGGCACTCTGGACAGCGTGTTCACCCTCGCCCACGAGCTGGGACACTCCATGCACACCTGGTATTCCAACCACACCCAGCCCTTCATCTACTGTGAATACAGCCTCTTCTGTGCCGAGGTTGCTTCCACCCTCAACGAGCTGCTGCTCTGCGACTATCTTATGAAAAACACCACCAGCGATGCTGAAAAAGCTCTGCTGCTGGATAAAAAGCTCAACGATATCCGCTCCACCTTCTACCGCCAGACAATGTTTGCGGATTTCGAGAATTCCACACACAGCATGGTTGAGGAGGGCTATCCCCTCATTCCCGATACCCTCACGACCCTCCACGGCGAGCTCAACTCCACCTATTACGGCGAAAAATTTGTTGTGGATGAGGAGCTTCGCTCCGAGTGGTCCCGCATTCCCCACTTCTACCGTGCGTTCTACGTCTATCAATATGCCACCGGCATTGCCGCAGCAACCGCAATTGCCAACCGCATCCTCACCCTCGGTGCTCCCGCAGTTGAAGATTACCGCCGCTTCCTCTCCGGCGGAGGCAGCCTCCATCCCATCGAGATGCTTCGCGTTGCAGGTGTGGATATGGAATCTCCCCAGCCCATTCTGGACACCATTGCTGATTTTGAGCGCACTCTCGACCAGCTTCGTCCGCTGCTCAAAAAATAATTAAAGCAGAACTCTTTTCCGCCCGACTCAACCGATGACGTCGGGCGGTTTGTTTGGTTCCGTAACGGCTTTTGGCGTTGAGCAATCCTGCTGCAGCGTAAGGCTCCCCTGTGTAAGGGGAGCTGTCAGCGAAGCTGACTGAGGGGTTGTTTGAGAGAGCTTTTTACAATCCCCCCGTCACGGCAAGCCGTGCCACCTCCCTTTACACAAGGGAGGCCGGAAATGGTAGCCAACTCTTTGCCGGTGGTTATGGTTTTATGTTTATCTTTAGAAAAATGGGGGGCAAATTTATTTTCTTGAAAAAATTTGTTTTTTTTCAAAAAAACACTTGACTTTTTGCCTATAAGTAGGTATAATATAAAAGCTGTCTGCTGATGTGGCACAGGCGGTAGCGCACATCGTTGGTAAGGATGAGGTCACCGGTTCGAATCCGGTCATCAGCTCCAAAAAGAAAAGCACTTCGAAAGAAGTGCTTTTCTTTTTGTTCTTTTCACTATTCTCTTTTCTCTCTTCACTTTTCTCTAAACTTCTGCGCGACTTTTTTGAGAAAAGATAAAAGAATTCTTATATTAAAAATGAGACACAGCCCAAACAGACTGTGTCTCGTTTTATTTTTAAGTGTTATTCCTCCCCATCCGAAAGGATGACGACTTTTTGACAGCCGTAATATTCGTTCATTTGAGTATCCGAGTCCAAACCATACCATTCAGGGTCGTTAGGTTTGCATATTACCATAGGCATAACGGTGAACCTTATTCGTTGTCCAACTTCCAAATCGCTCATTTTCACCCGCCAGATGGAACCATCTCTGGTTATGGGAGCATGAGAACCCAAAGGTACAATAGCAGCACTTTTTGTGGCATCATCTGCAGTATCATAAAGCACGACGAGCGTGCACCTCTCTTTGCCGTCATCGTTTATTTTATAATTGCTGATAGCGAAAATTACTCCTTCTCTTTCCTCAGGCGTACGATATGGAGGGGGGTCCTTTGCACAGGACA
>JAFSHJ010000078.1 GCA_017440425.1 Oscillospiraceae bacterium
AGAAACGTAGCCTTTCTCGCCCAAGGAACCGTCTTCGGTGGCAACTGCCGTTTTGCAGTTCGCAGAGTAATCCTCATAAAGGATCGCACCTTCCGCACGCTTGAAGCCAAGAGCGGCAACTGCGTTTTCTTTATAGAATTTGGCAAGCTCAAGCAGCGGCGGCACGCCGATGCCTCCGCCGATTAGCAGAGCTTTAGCACCTTCAACTGTTGCAAATCCGTTGCCGAGAGGAGCCATTACTTCCAGTTCTGTTCCCTCTTCAACACCGGCAAGCCAGTCTGTTCCTTCACCGCGAACTTCAAAAACAAGTCTTATGCCGCATTCCGACACCTCGCAAATGGAGATTGGGCGTCTGAGCATAAAACCATCACAGCGTATTTCGGCAAATTGCCCGGGACAAACCTGTGCGGCAATCTCCGGGCAATTAAACCATACGCTGTAAATATCGCCGATGCCGTGAGCTATCAGCTTTTTTTCGGTTATTTTACAGCATTTATTCAGTATCATAATTACTTTGTTCCAAAAATCCTATCTCCGGCATCTCCGAGACCGGGTACTATGTAGCAATGCTCGTTAAGCTTTTCATCAAGAGCTGCACCGTAGATCTGAACATCGGGATGTGCATCCTGAAGAGCCTTTACACCTTCGGGAGCAGCAATGATGCAGAGGAACTTGATGCTCTTTGCCTTACGCTCTTTGATGAGAGAAACTGCATCAATGGCTGTTCCGCCTGTTGCAAGCATCGGGTCGAGAATAAATACGTCACGGTTTTCAATATCAAAGGGAAGTTTGCAATAATACTCAACGGGTTTGAGTGTTTCCGGGTCGCGATAAAGACCGATGTGACCAACCTTTGCTGCGGGAACAAGTGTAAGAGCACCGTCCACCATGCCGAGACCTGCGCGGAGAATGGGTACAAATGCCAATTTGCGGCCGGGGATTTCCTGAGCGATCATTTTGCAGATGGGGGTTTCGATCTCAACATCTTCAAGGGGCAGATCCTTTGTTGCATCGTAGCAAAGAAGGGTTGTTATTTCGGAAACAAGTTCTTTAAACTCTTTTGTTCCTGTCTTAACGTCTCTGAGATGACGAAGCTTATGTTTTATCAGCGGATGATCCAGAAAAATAGGTTCCATTTGTACGACCTCCAATTATTACATTATTATATATTGCAAATTAATAAACTCAGCCTTCGAATGTACCGTCTTCGATAGCTGCGATCTGGGCAACTCTTCTTGCGTGACGTCCGCCTTCAAAGGGTGTATTGATATAGAGATCAACGATCTCTGTTGCAAGACCTACACCAACAACTCTTGCGCCGAGGCAGAGAACGTTGGCATCGTTGTGGAGACGGGTGAATTTTGCGCTGAAGCAATCGCCGCAAACTGCTGCTCTGATGCCTTTAACCTTGTTGGCTGCCATAGACATTCCAATACCTGTGCCGCAAACGAGAATGCCCTTATCGCACTTGCCTGCTGTGATGGAATCACAAACCTTTTTGGCTATAACAGCATAGTCGATGGAGTTTGTGTCGTAGCATCCGCAATCTTCGTATGCAACACCGATATCGTCAAGGTGTTTTTTAAGAGCTTCTTTCAGTTCATAACCGCCGTGGTCACTACCAATTGCAATCATTTTAATTATCCTCCAATTTATGTTTTTGTTTATTTAACAATTTTATTGTTCTGCTTTAAGCTTTGCCATACGTTCTCTTTCCGCCTGAGGAAGCCGGAGATATTTTGGCATTAGCTCTGCTGCGCTGAGAGTCTCACCTTTTTCGATAGCAGCCTCTGCCGCCATACAAACACCGTAGCCCGTCTGGTTTATCAGCATCGGCGGTGCAATGGCAATGTTTTCAACACTCTCTTTCATTATATTATAGCACAACTCTGCCCCGTCACCAACAAAAATTATCTTTTTGTCTATGTTTTTCAGTCTGCCTTCCAACTCTTCAACGGAAATTGCCTCGTCGGGTGTAAGCCGGCTGAAGTTTGCACCGTTATCGGATATCTCGAAAAGCGCTGTGTAAACCTGACGACATCTGGCATCCATGGCAGCACATACAACGGCATCCATGCCCGTCATGTTGCGTGCCAACGCCTCCAGAGTGGACACTGCTGCACAGGGTTTATTAAGTGTAAAGCAAATAGACTTTACAGCAGTAATACCTATTCTGAGTCCGGTGAAAGAGCCGGGACCTGCAGAAACGGCAAAGCAATCGATATCAGCTATGTCTACCGTTGCACAATCAAGCAGCGCCTGCACCATGGGAAGTGCCGTCTGGCTGTGTGTGAGCCTTGTGTTGAGCTGAGTTTGGGCTATTATCTTTCCGTCAGCGCAAATTGCGGCTGACGCTGTTTTGGCTGAGGTGTCAATCCCCAATATCATCGGCAAAGCGATCGTCTCCAGTTACTGTAATTTCACGCACGTTATCGTCAATACGGCGTATTTCTATAAAGATGGTGTTTTCGGGAAGATATTCTGTAATGTTTTCGCTCCACTCTATTGCACAGATGGAATAATCATCCAGATAATCGAAGAAGCCTAT
>JAFSHJ010000079.1 GCA_017440425.1 Oscillospiraceae bacterium
AGCGGCGCAGGAGGTGCCTGCTAAATACCCAGATATTCAGGGGTAAAGCAGGGAAAAACATCCAGGTTCTGTTTGCCGACTGCGGCATCATATTTCAGCAGAGTCTCTCCGGGGGAAATGCCAAAGAAGGAACTGCCCCGATCGATGTATCGAATGGCATTCACACCGTTCAGTTCCACCCGCTTTTTGCCGGGCACGGTACAGAAAGAGAGCACATCCCCCTGCTGCAAAGTGATGTTTACTTTAAAGTAACATCCGCGGGAGATGTTGTATAGAACCGGATCGGTGACAGATCCGCGTTCAGCGCGGAAAATCACGTTGAGTCCTACCTCACGGGAACCGGGGTTTGTGACGACAGCCTCCTGAAGAAGTTCACGGTAAGAAAGAGCCAAACCGTTGGGCGGAATAACGAGGGGGAAGCTGAACATTCCAACAATACCTGCCATATTTTTTGAGAATTCAGCTGTGTCCTGCCAAAATGGAGAAGGACAGATCAGCGAAACGGAGAAGGATGGGGGCGCAGCAACGTTTTTGTCGGTGAATGTAAAGGAGAGAAGCTCATAGGATATTTTACGGGAGACAGAACCGATTGTAGCAGTGAGTACACCAGAGTGCAGGGGGTTGAAGAAATTTATAAGCTGATTGCGTGAGAGAAGGGCATTGTCCGGGGATAGACAGTAGCAGGAGAAAGAAAGGGTGCGCGGAAGCAGCTTTTTGTCAACGACAACAGCACCGTCGAGTTGAACATTGGCGCTTAAACTCACCGAGCAAGTTGGAGCTTCGAAACCGGAATGCTCCGAAATGATGAAATCGGAACCGCTGCCAAGTCGGAGAGTTTTACCGGAGGAAGCGAGGAGAAGAGAGAAAATTTCTTGCATTGTGTCCTCCTAAAAAGATGAGTGATAATCAAGAGCAAGCTTGAGCTGATATTTGGCAGTCATGGAATCGGCATAATAGACGTATCCGTCGGAAAGGATGCGGCAGCAGATGGATTTTCTGCTGCCGTCAAGACGGGGGAGTGCAATGCCGGATTCGACCCATTGCCGAAGCAACTCTATAAGTTCTGCGTTTGTGGCATTGACGTCGGTGTCATCGGCATAGGGAAGACGTAAGGATATCAGGAAAACGTAGCGCTTTAGGAGCGAGCCGTCCGAAAAAGTTTTAAGAAGAGTGTCGCCGGAATTTTCTATGGCGCAGGTGAAAGGAGACTCCGAAAGATAGTCGACAGAAAAAACAAAGCCACCCAAATGCGGACATTGAATGAGCCAGTTCAAGAGTGTTTTGGATATGGATGTCACGGTGTCACCTCCTACGCAATAAGTCGCCAATGAGGAAAGACTTCGGCGAAATTATCGGCTGTGCGGCGGTTGTCTCGGACAGACTGTACACGGGCGCAGTTTTCAGAGCACAAAAATTCGGAGGCAGAAATGCTTCCAGAGAGCTCGCCTCGGAAAATATAGTCGCCGACACGGGGAATAACATCTGTGGGAAGTGCATTGGCAGGAATACGCACGCTGATGTTGTACTGGGTTATAACACCGTTGTCGGTCAACTCCAAAGCGCGGTAGCCGGACCAGCTTGCACCGCGTATAACAACGGGAGTGTATTCGGTACCGCTTTTTTGAGAGCTGTGGCAAATCAAAGTAATGGTTTCGTTACATAAAAACATAGTGCCTCCTTGAAATCAGTTGTTGCCGCAATATAAAAGACCGGTGGAACCAAGCCAAAACATCGCCGCAGAATAAAGAGGGTCTGCGGCAGATGTGGAGGTGTTGGCGGAATTGGAATTCGGCTCATGATAGGCAACTTCAAAACCGTCGTTTTTGATGGATGAGATGGTGCCGTGATCAAAACCGCCGGAAGCTGATGCGGATGCAAGCAGATCGGTGACAGCACAGAGGCAGAAGGCAAGGTTGTCTCTTCGTTTGTCATTTTCTGCAACGGAGGCGGCTCTGCCAAATGTCAAAGAGTTGATGTATGTGCAGGCACGGAGGGCGAATTTTTCAAATTCGCCCTCGGAGAGAGTGCCGCGCCAGACAGTAGAATAAAAAAGATAGTCGGTGTAGATAACTGTCACCTCCAAATCAAAAATGCGGATCACATAAGTGTAACGGTGATGGTTGCAGCCTGGGAGGTAACGGTCACATCGCCTGTCTTGGTTGTGAGACCACGCTTTTTGACGGAATAGGTGTAATCACCGGGGAGGAGGCTGAACACAGCTTCGCCGCTGTCGTTGGTCTTGACTCTTGCACCGGAAATTTCAGCATATGCACCTGCCACGGCAGCACCGTCGGCATCGGTTACCTTAACGGTGAGGTTTGTCGTGGTAACGGGAGTGGTGGGTTCAATGTAGGCAAAGGGACAGAAGGTGCGTTCGCTGTTCATTCGGGTAGCATAGTTGGGAAGTGCCCAGCCCATGCGGAAGACTACACGCAAAGCGACCATATCCTGCTGGGCAAGGTTGTAGACGATATCCTTTGTTGCGGGATCCTGAATAACACCCTGGTCAAGCAGCTTTACAGTAACATCCTGACGGATGGAATAGACTGCCTGACTCCAATCACCCACAACAAGCTGTGCGGAAGAGGTGTCAAAGCTGCCGTTGAGGGGGAAGTAGAGAGGGGCTCCGTCGAGGGAATACTGGGAGGGACCGGTGATATCGGATTTGAAGAGAGGTGCTTCGGAACCGTCTTTGATGCTTCTGAGTTTTGCACGCATGGCAACAGATGCAACACCGCCATTGACAAGATATCCGCCCTGCTCAACCATGGAGATAACACCGTTCTCACCGAGGAGGGTGTCATAATCCACAGTTGCGCCGGAGACATTGTTGCCTGCCTGGCGTGCACGGGTGATGATATCGGCAGACCACTCTGCAGGACGGTCGATACCGAAGATGACCGCTTCGTCAACACGCTTGCCGATAGCCTCGATAATACGGGGCTTGATCTCACCCATAATGTCGAAATCCGCATCGTCGATTACAGATTCGGACATGGGGATAATTACGGCAAGTTCGGCTGCAGTCATGGTCACGTTATCCCAGCACTGTTCGGATGTCTGCTTAAGACCGTTGTCACCGCCAACCCAGTATGCCATGGGAAGCATATCAAGCACGGGGATGCGTGTCTGTTTGGTAGTCATATTGGGAAGACGGCGGGCAAGACGCATAAAGATAGAGCCGTTGGGCATATCCTGCGCAATGTATTCGCTGAGCTGTTCCTGAATAAGGGTTTCTGCTGCTTCTTTGTTAATGATAGACATAGGTAGATCCTCCTGAATAAAATGTTTTTTGTGGTTTGCGGTTGGATGAATTCGGGCGGAGCACGGACAGAGTTCATATAGGCTCATCCTTTACAGTGAGTGTTTATGATATCAGCGTTTGAGGACAGACCTCAACGCATCGTTGACTGCACTGCTCGAGGAAATGCTGCGTCCGCTTTGTCTAATGCCGGAGCGGATGGGTGCTTCGAGCTCAAACAGATAACTTTTGGCTTTTTTTAGTGCGCGAAGCTGCTCATCAATGCCAACGACCTTGCCGCTGTTATATTTCAATGCGTCAAAATTGATAAAAGGTCGCACAGCTTCCACGTCACGGGCACGCGCCGCCGAGATGGCAAGGTCTACTGCGTGGCTGAGCCTTTCCGCATCAAGTTCGGCGGTGTGCTGAGAGCGAAGGTGGTCCAGCTCATTCTGCAGGGTTAGTATCTGCTCCGATTCGTCGGTGCAGACGGCAGTTTCGGAGCCGGACCGAGCTTCATACATCCCCGCCGCTCTGCCGACAGACGGTTTACCGTCTGCGGCAAGGACACAGTCCTCCGCGGAGCCTTGCTGCTCCGCGAGAGCGGCGGGGGTAGTGGGAAGCTCGGGCTCATGGGAAGAGAGAGAAGCTGTGTTGACGTAGTGAAGATTTGAAGATTCGAGACGGGCGATAAGCTCATCGAAGAATAAAGCATCCTCGCCGAAGATTTGTTTAAGCTGTTCCATGGAATATCCTCCTTAATGTGTAAATAGATGGTGTGTTATTCGGAGAGTGTGAGGGGATACCACTTCTGGCGGTATTCCTCGCGGGACATCAGCCCGTCGCGTACCTCCTGCATGTTGCGTTCACGCTCCGAGACAGAATCCTCAATAATGCTGTCATCAAAGAGGATGTCGACGGAGAAAGAGTCGAGAGGGAAGCCGAGGAGCAGCGCAATGGCCTTGCAAAGAGAGACAAGGGCATCTGCGAGGATAAGCTCGTGCTTGCGAATGTTCTGATAGAGTTCGGAACGTGCAGAGATGACCTCGGTGGCAGTTTTAACGGTGCCGGATTCAAAGCGGTATCGGGCAGCACCCATGCCGCACTTCATGGAAAGCGCAGAAAGGAAGGTCTTGAGAGCTGTTTCGTGGGCATCGGAGCGAAGATCCATGTTGATCTCCTGAAGTTGCCCGCTGCAGTCGGCGGAGGAGTTGACGGCGAAAAATTCGGTGTCGTTGGAATCGAAAACGGGGAGGGTGATGCCGTCGGCCTCCATTTCGATCTGTGCAAAGGACATTGGCACGATCAGACGCTTTTTACCCAGCCTGAACTCGTTGCAGTAGCTGTCGAAGATGAGGTCGATGCCTTCCAGCTGGTCGATAGCGTTGGCAAAAACCGAAATACCCATGGGCGAATCGGGGTCGATGTTGTTAACGGTGTTGGGGCGGATGATCTGGAAAAGAGGCAGGGGAGAATCGGTGCACCAAACCTCCGCCACACCGTCGGGAAGAGAAGCTGGTGTAAGCACGCCGGAAGAGGAAAGTGTAAAGACATGGTTTTCGATCACATAACAGCCGTGGTCGTCCAATGTGTGAAGATTGAGATAGATGACCTCTCTGTTTCCGATAAGGCGGGAGGATGCAAAAGCGCATTCGGTAACGGTGCCGCCGCAGTAGCTGAGAGGGAAGATCATATCACTGCGGATAAAATCGATAACGGGCCTGCCGTTTTCAAGAAATTCCACAAAAGCACCGGTGCCGAGAGCAAAGGTAAGCTCGATAAGTTGGTTTGCACGCCAGCGGAAGTGATTGTCACCCAAAACCTTGCTCACAGCAGCAGATACCTCGGGGTTGTCAATGTTAATGCCAACCTTTTCGTTGAGGAGCAGGTTAGCCCAGTCCTCACAGATGCATTTTGCCATGCCGAGGGAGCGGCGTTCACGGGAGATGCGCTCGCGACCGTTGTATTGGCGGTATCGGTGGAAGCTGGCAACCTTGCCACGATACCAGCTTTGCCAAGTGTTAAGTCGTGAGTAATACTCCTCAGAAGGCAGAGAGTATCCTCTGCCGCGCAGATATTTAACAATTTCTCGCATATGTTCTTTCATAGTGTGCCTCCTGTTTTATGTAATGTTTTTTGTTGCGGATTCAGCGGTTGCTGCGCCCAAGTGTGAATGCCGGGAACATGGATTCGGCAGCATATTCCATGCTGTCAAGGCTGTCGATGTTTACAGTACCGTCGTCCAGCCGCTCATCACGGGCAGAAACAGAATTGGAGGAGTAGACCGCATCACACATGGCATTGCGTGTGTGGACGCAGTGGGAGAGAATGCGGAAGCGGTCGTGGGAGATGAGAGAGTTGAAAAAGGCGATTCGTTCGTGGATGGGACGTTTCTGAGCGTTCCTGATGTCAACGCGTATCCCGGAGCGGCGGATCGCGACGGTAAGCCCTTCTATAAGGGTCTGCTCGGCGCTGTCGCAAAACACCTCGTAAATGCGGTATTGCGATTTGGCGCGGCGGAGAAAAGAGATGAAAGCAGATTCAAGCTGGGCGGGAGAAAGCCTCCCGTCCGTAATGTTGTTGTGGTAAAACTCATCCAGCACCACAAGATTTTCAAAGCCTTGGGTGGCACCGATGAGGGTGAAGCTGTGGGCAGAGCGGGTGCCGCCGAAATCCACACCCATGACCGCATAGCGGATGGGAGGAGGAGAGGTGACGGTGAAGCGGGCAGGGTCATCCGCAAAGAGGGGATAGACGCAGCCCTCGGCGGCTACCCAAAGCCCGTTGACATATCGGTCGTAGAAAACCGTGCCGAAATATTCCTTTTTAATGGCATCACGGACGGTCTCGTCAAGGAAAGGGTTGTCGTCAATGGTGTAGTGCTGGTGAAAGATGTCCGCATCGGAGGAGAGAAACTTCTTGAACCAATGTCCGGGCGCATCAGGGTTGCAGGTGCCGTCAAAAATGCTGTAGGACTTGTCCAGACGGGACTTTAGCATATTGAAAACATTTTCGTTCCAGGTAACTATCTCGTCACCGTAGCAATATTTGACAGAGCAGCCTCGCAGACGGTCGGCCTGATCGGCTTTGTCTGCGCCAATGCAGTGAGCAGTCTCACCAAAAAGCCGCACGGTGCCGTCGGATCGGATGTCGCCCACAAGAACGTCACCCCAAACGGAGCGCAGCGGCTCAATTATGTTGCGCTGCAGCGTTCCTCGGGTGTTGCCGATGAGAACGATAAGCCCATCCTTTCCGGCAAGTGAGCGGATGCGCTTGGGAATAATGAAATAATCGAGATAGGTCTTGCCGGAGCGGGTGGCACCGGTCTTGATGTTCCAGCGCCGCACGGCACATTCAAGATACTCTCGCTGTTTTTGAGAAAAATTCATGGCATAACTCCGTATATATAATGTATAAAAGCCTGCTCACAGCTCCTCCAGTATCTCGTCCAGCTTGCGCAGGCTCTCTGCCTCAACCATGTCAGGCTTTTCGCACCAAAGCTCGGGACAGCGGTTTTTCAGCCACATGGAGATGGCGCTCACGCTGGGTGGAACATCCTTCACAATGGTGGTGGTCTCGGTGCCGCTCTTGTTTTCTTTAATTCGTTCTTCACGGCTTTTGAAACCCACCGCAAGCCGGTGCAGAGCATCCTCCACCTCAAGGTCGTATACCTGCTGAGAACGTGACACAGCCTCTGCAATTTCGGGAGAACGCTTTTTCCATTGCTTCAGGGTGGAGGCGGAAACTCCGCAGTGAGCGGCAATTGCATTGTCATCCAAACCCTCCCGTGCCCATGCGGAGAGCAGCAGCAGGCCGTCGCTGCTGCACCAATAAGAAAAGTTGGATTTTTTCATCTGATGTACTCCTTGGCAATGGGATCATATTTTGCGCTGAACAACAGCCTTGGGTGATTCCGTGTTTCCCTTTTTGCTTTTTGACGCTACGCAGGCAGGGAAGATGCAGAAATCGCGCCCGCATTCGCTGTGTTTGTTCCAGATACATGATGAGCAGTCAGATACGCGCTGCATAGTATCACATCCTTTAAAATAATAATGGCACAGCGCCCGTAAGAGCATCTGTGCCGCAGAGCCTTGTTCAATTGTCTGCATTATAATAATATCACTCATAAACGGCGACAAACAAGAGCCCACGGCGACACCCGGCGACATCCTGCGACATCTTTTTTGGGGAAACAAAAAATTCAAAACAAAAAAGAACAAATGTTTCTTTTTGCTATTTACAAACATATGTTCTTGTGGTATTATAATAAATACAGGAATTTCACTGCAGACCGTAAATGCAGAATACTATTATATATATAGGCGCGCAAGCGGGTGGCAGCGCCTGATATGAGGAGATGATAAACAATATAACCTGTATATATGGGAAGAGGAGTGCAAGAACACACACAGCGATCTGCACGGAGGAAAAAGAATGTATGATAACAGAGGAATGGATTTGACGAATGAGAGTGCGAACATTAATGATAAGAAGAGAGAATTTCTTTCCATATACATCGAAAACAAACGTGAAGCAGAATATATGTCGGAGAGGATCCTTCGGCTTCGCTCGGAAGCAGAGCGGATGACGGCATCGCTTAAGGATGCGCCGGGCAGAAGCGGTTTTGCTCCGGGGCAGGATAGATTGCAGAATTGCATCACCGAGATCATGGTGCAGGAACACCGCTATCTCAAACGGCTGGAGACAAACCTGAGGCTGCAGGGAATGCTGGAGGAGGCCATCGATTCGCTGCCAAGACCCTTTCAGCGTCAGCTGCTGAGGATGAAGTTCATCGACGGCGCAGGCTGGGGAGAGATCAGCGACACAATGGGATATACCTCACGGCACCTGCAGAGAATGCTGGAGCAGGTGATAGCAAGAATGAAGCTTCCGAGCGGTTGGGAGGAGCTGCTTTAAATGCAGCCAACCAATATAAAAAAACGACCGCTGCCGTATTGAAAACATTTTTAAGCAATGCTATAATAAAAAAAACAAAACAAGAGGTGCATTATGAAAAAGATAGTTGTAGTAGGCAGCCTTAATTCAGATATAACGGTATACGCATCCCATTTTCCCGCACCGGGCGAGACAATGATAGGGGATAAGACCTGCTTCGGTTACGGAGGCAAGGGCAGCAATCAGGCAATAGCGGCTCACCGCTGCGGAGGAGATGTCAGGCTCATCTCCCGTGTGGGCAGCGATATGCTGGGCAAAGACCTGCTGGATTATTATAAGAAGGAAGGCATCTCCACAGAATATATAGGAATCAGCGAAACTGCCGCCACCGGCTGCGCAATAATAGAGGTCAGCGCAGAGACCGGCAACAACACCATAATCGTGGCAAAGGGCGCAAACGAAGAGCTCTCCGCCGCCGATGTCCGTGCCGCCGAGAAGGAGTTTGAGGATTGCGATATCTTCCTCACCCAGCTGGAGACAAGCATGGAATCCATTATGGAGGGCAAACGTCTTGCACAGAAATACGGCAAACCCATCGTGTTCAACCCCGCACCCTATGCAGAGCTTCCCGTCGAAATGTTTGAAGGCATCGATTTCATCACCCCCAACGAGACAGAGTGCGAATATTATACCGGTATCCCCGTCAACAGTCCGGAAGACGCAAGCCGCGCTGCGGATAAGCTGATGGAGATGGGTGTCAAAAATGTCATCATAACCCTGGGCAAGAGGGGAGCCTACTTCAAAGGCGAGCTGGGCGAGTGGCTGGTGCCCACCACCGACCTCAAACCCATAGATACCACCGGCGCGGGAGATTCCTTCAACGGCGCATTCTGCGTGGCGTATGCGGAAGGTATGGATATCGAGACCGCCATCAAATTTGCCAACAGCGTCTCCTCCATATCCGTCACCCGTCAGGGCGCAGCAACCTCCATCCCCACACGCAAAGAGAGCGAAGAACTGCTCAAAAGCTATTACGGTATCGAAATATGACCAAAAAGGTTAAATACTGAACGGTTATAAGACACAATACCGAATATACACGCCAAATTTTGGTGTTTAAATGCATTGAAAATACTTTAACAAAGGGGTATAATTATATCTAGATAATACCTTATCCCCTTTGGTTGGCTCGCCAAACGTTCCGTTTCGTTGGCGAGTCGATTTTTTTGCGCAAAAAAGGCGGCCGGGAGGCATTTTTTCAATAAAATCAAAAAAAATGCCGTTTTCGCAAAAAAATGCTTGACTCCGCAGATGTAATGTGATATCATAGTTCGGTAATCGGTTATACAAAGGCGCTGTTTTACCTATATAATAAGGTCTAACTATGCAATTTTAACAAAAAAACGCAGAATAATTCTGTTATTTGGCTAAAACGGAGAATTTTCAAAAATACTTCGGAAAAGTCGTAAAAAAACTTGCAAAAGAGGACTATATATAGTAAAATAGTACTTGCGTGACTGCACGATATGCGTTGAAGCGGGAGGTTGCTGCCGGTATGGCAGGTAATTTCCGCTGAGTATGTCCGATTTAAAACCGGGCGACAAGAATACCGACACGTGG
>JAFSHJ010000080.1 GCA_017440425.1 Oscillospiraceae bacterium
ATCGGCCTATTTTAACCGAACGGAAATCCCGCCGATTTATGGTCTTAATTTATTTGGGAAATACACACTTTCCTTTGTATATTTTATCACTATCCCCACCTTCCGTCAACCTTTTGGCGGCAAATAATGCGGCGGCTTGCAAAACAAAAACGCAATCCCTCCGTGTTCGCCTGCGGCGAACCCTCGCCCTGCAAGGGCGAGGCATTTCCCTTGGGAAATGACGGAGGGATTGCAGTTTGGTGCTTATTTTCTGACAGTTAATTTTTCACAGCCTCAAGCTTCGGTGCCTCCAAAAGACCCACATCTATATCCTCTCCCTTTGGGCAGAAGTGGTTCCACATGGGAGAGGTTGTCTTGATTTCAATTTTGTTTGCGCCCTCTTTTAGCATTCCCTTTACGCAATAGCGGTTGGGATTCCAAAGGCGTACGCCTGCGGATCTGCCGTTTACCAAAACCTCCGCTGCATCCCTGGTTTCAAAAGCCAGATATTCGCATTTTGCAGCTTCTTCGGCGGTCAAATTCTCTTCAAAACTGTAGACTGCCGTGCCGCAAAATCTGGGATATCCCTGACCGTTCACCGGTGCGGCTTGATAGACGGGACGTTTTGACTTTATTGAGGTATAGTCCGCCTCAAAGTCGCCTTTCAGCATTATATACGGCGCGCGGTAGACAACATAGTGGTCCGGCATTTTGAACACCATTACAATGCGGTTTTTGCCCTCTTTAAGCATTGAGGCCGCATTCATAGATGCATCGTACACACCCCACAGACGGCAGGGTGACCACTTATCATCGATGCGCTCGCCGTTGAGTTCGCAACGCAGAACATCTTTGTATTCTGCAAACAGCGTTACCTCTTTGGGAACGGTCTCCACCTCAAAATCGCAGACCATTACGCAGGTGGCATTGAGTTTGGCGTATCTTCCCGGTACCCACTCATCGTTAAGCGGGATGAGCTTGTCATCTCCCGGCAGAACAATTTCCCCTCCGTCATATTCACAGGGCGCAAACCGCCAATCCATAACCAGCGGGTTGCCCTTTTCCACCTTGATATCACAGCAAGGATTCAGCTTTTTAACGGGTTCGAGGTTCAGGTCTTCTTCCTCTTCCCAATCTACCTTATCTTCCGATTCTATCAAAATATACATCTGATATGGGTCAAAGTGGATATCAGCTCTGCCGCCTGCGGGAATAAGCTTTTTGACGGTGCATCTGTCGGGATCCACCAGCTGCATTCCCTCGCGGTAGGCAATGCTTGCGCTGCGTTCACCGTCGGAATCGTTGCAAAGGAAAACGACCTCTGCGTCCTCTCCCTTTCTCTTGCCGGTGTAGATATCACCGTTGTGGCGGATATCCAAAGTGCGTTTGCCTTTGCCCACGGCCTCCTCCAGCATCTCTCTGAAGTGCGCGTTCTTACCGCGCATCGTCTCTTCATAGGCTGCGTTCTTTATGAATACAACGTTTTCAGCTATTTGTGTGAGACCCAATTTTTCGGGAGTTTTGCCGAAGGGTGCTTGGTAAACACCCGTATCTACAGCAAGCTGAGGCAGCTCGTTTGCAAACACCAGTCTGACTCCCGCTGCATTCAGGCGTTTCACCAGTTTCATAATGCTGTCGGTGGTCTCGCCCACATAGGGCAGTATCACGGTGTCGTATTCGCCGCTATAGAGCTTTGCCACACCGTTTTCTGCAGAGATATCGTCTGCCAGCCACTCGCTAAACAAATCATATTCTATATTCAGCTCCAGCAGAGCATTGACAAGTCCCACCTCGGTTATCTCAAAGGGACGCATATCCTCGTCGTTTCTGCGCTGAAACGGGTTTTTGTGCAGATCCACGTTGACGATGGTGGATACATCCGGCCACATGAGCAAGGTTCTGCCGTTGGGTTTGGTTTTCGCAGAGACATACTGCACCCTTCCCATATAATTACCCAACAGATCGTAGTGCTCAAACAGACTGTTGTGATAATTGTGGCTGGGCTGAGCAGCTATTTCGGAGAGCTTACGGGCATTGTTCCAGGAATATTTTGCGCCCATATACTGAATCATGTTTACTCCCAGCACCATGAGGCGGTTGGCGATGCGGCGCATTTCATCAAAACGGAGTTTACCTGAGCTGACGGTATAGGTCTCGCAGAGGGTACGCTCCCGATTATAGAATTTGGCGCAGGAGGAGACGATCTTGCCCGCTGTGTTGAAGTTTTCGTTGTTTATCTCGGTGCGGGAATAGATGGAATCGATGCCGGGAATATGCTGATATTTCATCTGTTCAAAGATATCGCCCGACTGTATCACGCACCACAGCATGGATTCTTCACCGTCGAAGTGTCCCGTATATTTAAGATTTTCTTTGTCACACCACTCATAGACCTGCTTGACGTGAGCGTCGCGGAACAGTTCTCCTGCAAGCTGCCAATAATTCCAGCGCACCTGCTTCTCTTTTGCGGTGGCAGGCTTCTCCACAAGCGCATAGAACCACGGTGTCAGCTCATATCCGAAACGTTTTTGGAATTTTTCCGCAAAGCTATCGTTCCACGGCACAACCCCTCTGCCTATCTCATGCGGTGAGCCGATGGCAATTTCATCGGTGAAGATACCTTTTACCGTTTTGCCGAACTCCTCTCCCACCGCTTGTTTATACTTTTCATGGGTATAATCGATGAACGCACGCATTGCCTTTTCATCCATGCCATCCACATATCCCGGTTCTTCGCTGCCCATACGGCTGGCAGCCTCGACGCTCTCCTGGAGGCGGGTGCTTATAACGTGCACGTCAACGGCGGTGTAACCATCGTTGACAAAGCTGACCCAAAAGCCGTGGGCATTCTTTTCTATCTTCACTTTGTCGGTTACATCTTCGGCTCCGCCTTTGCGGTCGTCTCTGTAGATCATCTGTGCACAGACAAATTCACCCTTGATATAGGCATCGTTTATTCTCGCCATCTGTCCCACGGTGAATTTTGTATCCTGCAGCACTTTTCCCTTTGTTTCGGGGTGATCTTTCAAAAGATAGCCACCGGCAATTCCAGAAGGCCAGTTCAGCTCATCGTATATCCAAAAGTTGAGACCAAGTCTCTTTGCCTCTTTTACTGTGTGCTTGATAACCTCGAAAAAACGCTCGCCCAAATATCTGTCGGTGGCACCCCAAACGTGGTTGACAAAGAAATCGTTGACGCCTTTTTCGCAAAAACCTTCCAGCTGTGCGGTTATCTCCCTTTCCTGCAGGTCGTCGTTCCAAAACCACATTACTGCGGGGCGGTAATCGTGATGCGGCTGCAAAAGACCGCTTACTATACTCTCTTCGGATCTCATTGTTTTCACCTCATTAAAAACTGTTTCCTTAACGAAATGATATTAAAAATTCAGAGTTCTGTCAATAGAACTGCAGCTCTTTGGTCATTGTTAATTTTGATGCTGTTAATCAAAATTAACCGAAAAAACAAAATGCACCTCCCCTGCGGAAAGTGCATTTCTATCAAATATCGAAGCAACCGGTTTTACTGCAGGGTGCTTTCGCTGCCGTCGGCACCCCCGCCCCTCCGTCATTTTCCTTGCGAAACTGCCACACCTCGACGGTGTGGGTTCGCCGCAGGCGAACACGGAGGGGCGGGGTTAATCAGTAGCAGTAAAGCTTCTCTGTTGCAAAATCCCGACTTTTTGTGCTGACACCTGCCATGGTTGTCCCACAAACGCAAACAGACGGTATAACCTCCATATGATTATACCGTCTGTTTTTAAAAATAATTACTTTTTCTTTTCAAGAACGGGTGCGCCAACAAGACCGGAATCCATCTGCTCTGCTGTCATGCGGAAGAGGTTCCACATGGGAAT
>JAFSHJ010000007.1 GCA_017440425.1 Oscillospiraceae bacterium
CTGGCCACCAACGCCTGCGTGGAAGACAAGGGCGGCCGGGCCAAACTGATTTTCTTCGGCGGCGACAAAAACGTCATCGACCGCAGCGGGCGGCAGTGCGGCCTTCCGTCTTCCGATGAAATTTATATTCAGGAAAGCTACACCAGTTTTTCCGGCAAAGCTGAGCGCGAACCGGACTGGGAGCTTTTCCGCCGGGAAACGGAAACCGGCTTTGAAGATCTGGACGGCGTGGGCATCATTGAGATCAACGCCATGCGCAACGGCGCCGTGGTGGAAAAGAAGGCCAAGGAAGTGTTTCAGCAGACCCACGATCTTCCGGTGGTATGCGGGCACGAACTGTTCTCTGAACTTGACTGCCTGAAGCGGGGCGCCAGCACGCTGCTCAACGCCAGCCTGTTCCCGGTCATCAGCAACTTTTTGGCAGCGGTAAAAAAAGCCCGGGAAGACGGGAGAGTCTTCTCGGGCAGAGTGTTTTAAAGCTTTTTAAGTTTTGCAAAGTTTGCCATAATTTTTTTGGTGCCAACGGTGTCAAAGCTTATCTCCAGCAGGTGGTCGTTGCCAACGGGCACACAGGAGATGACCATTCCGTTGCCGAAAACCTTGTGGTTCACCATATCGCCTGCGGAATAGCTGTCGCCGGAGGGAGCAGCAGCGGGACGTCCCGGTTTGGGGGCATCGCGTCTGCAGGAAATTCCGATATCACGTCCTGCGGCGCTGCCGAATTCACGGTGCTGCCTGGGTGCGGATTCCAATGCGGGGCGGCTGCGGCGGAAGGGATTGTCTATCTCCAGCAGCTCCTCGGGAATCTCCTCAATAAAGCGGGAGCGGTGGTTGCGGCTGGTGCGTCCGAAGATCATTCGGGAGTTTGCGTGGGTTATGCAGAGATGCTTGCGGGCTCTTGTGATGCCGACATAGGCAAGACGGCGCTCCTCCTCCAGCTCGGAGGGGTTGAAGGCTGCGGACATTCCGGGGAAGATGCCCTCCTCCGCACCTGCAATAAAGACGGTGGGGAACTCCAAACCCTTTGCGGAGTGGAGAGTCATGAGCAGGACGGAATCGTCATCGTCAAGGCGGTCAATATCGGAAAACAGCGCAGATTCCTCCAAGAATCCGGTGAGAGAGGGCTCGTCTGCGTTTTCTTCATATTTAAGGATAAAAGATTTGAGCTCGGCAACGTTTTCAATGCGGTCAATTCCCTCGGGACCTTCCTTTTCCAGCGCAACAATGTATCCGCTGCGCTCAAGAACGGCATCGTAAACCTCGGAGACGGGGGAGTTTTCCGCCATTTCGGCAAGCTCGGCTATCATCTTGGTGAAAGAGGAGAGCACGTTGGTCTTGCGCTCCAAAGCGGTGTATTCGTCGCTGTGGGAGAGTACCTCAAAGAGGCTGAGTCCCAGGGTGTTGGCAATTTCTGTTGCGGCGGAAACGGTGGCAGGACCGATGCCGCGCTTTGGCTCGTTGATTATCCTCTCCATACGCAGGGCGTCGTTGGGGTTGTTGACAACGCTGAGATAGGCAATGATGTCGCGTATCTCCTTGCGGTCAAAGAAGCTCTGTCCTTTGACGATGCGGTGGGGGATGGAGTGCTTGATAAAGGCACGCTCAAGGTTTGCGGATTGGGCATTCATGCGGTAGAGCACGGCGTGGTCCTTGTAGGAGGCGCCGTTCATCACGTTTTTGCGGATGGTTTTGGCAATGAATTCCGCCTCGCCGGATTCATCCTCGGAGCAGTAGACCTTGATTTTTTCGCCTTTTTCGTTGCTTGTCCAAAGGTTTTTGCCCTTGCGCTCGGTGTTGTTGGCAATAACCTTGTTGGCGGCATCCAAAATGGTGGAGGTGCTGCGGTAGTTCTGCTCAAGGCGGATGACCTTGGCATCCTCAAACTGCTTTTCAAAACTGAGGATATTCTCAATGGTAGCACCGCGGAATTTATAGATACTCTGGTCGTCGTCACCCACAACGCAAAGGTTGTGATGACCGCCTGCCAGCAGGCTGACCAGCAGATACTGTGCGTGGTTGGTGTCTTGATACTCGTCCACCATGATATAGCGGAAGCGCTTGCGGTATTTTTCCAGCACGTCGGGGTGCTCGCTGAAAAGCTTGACGGTGAGGGCAATAATGTCGTCGAAATCCACCGCATTGGAGGAGCGCAGGGTCTTCTGGTAGCCGTCGTATATCTTGGCTATCTGAGCCACGCGGTAATCCTTTGCACCTGCCTTTTCCAGCTCTTCAACTCCGCCGAGAGAATCTTTGTTGCGGGAGATGGCGGAGAGCACCGAGCGGGGCGGCAGAGATTTGTCGTCGATGTTCAGCTTTTTCATGCACTCTTTAATAATGCGCAGAGAATCGTCGGTATCGTAGATGGTGAAATCCGAGTTGTAGCCGAGAACGGATATCTCGCGGCGAAGGATGCGCACGCAGGCGGAGTGGAAGGTGGAGGCGCAAACATCGCGGCCGCTGTTGCCCAGCAGGGTGACAAGGCGCTCCTGAAGCTCGTTTGCGGCTTTGTTGGTGAAGGTGATGGCGAGAATGTTCCAGGGGTTAACGGGGTTCACCGCCAGCAGGTTTTCCATATATTGCATGGATTCCTCGTCGGCATTGTTGTGAGAATAGCTGCGGAGAAAATCCAGGTCATCCTCCGTGAGGGAATAGGGGATGCGGTCGCTGTTATAGGCAGAGCCGAAACGCACCAGGTTGGCGATACGGCTGACGATAACGGTGGTTTTTCCGCTGCCTGCACCCGCAAGAATGAGCAAAGGGCCGTCTGTGTGATAGACGGCCTGTCGCTGAACGGGATTAAGTCTTGAAAATTCTTTGTCGATAACAGCCTTTTTCAGCTGCAAAAATTCTTTTTCAAAATCCGGCATATGTAAAGCTCCTTGTCCGGGGAGAGGGATTATTTATGGTAGAGTTTCTTGGTCTGATATTTGGGGTCGCAGGTGATGTTGAAGCCCAGCTTGCGCAGGGTGGTGTCATCCACCTGAGAGAGGATAACGGTGGAGTGCAGCTCGCAGTGGCGCAGCTTGGGCAGCTGTGTGAGGGCGAGGGCTGCGGTGGGGTTGGTTGCGGCAGAGATGGAGAGCGCAACCAGGGTCTCATCGGTGTGCAGTCTGGGGTTGTGGTTGCCCAAATGCTTTATTTTGAGATCCTGAATGGGTTCGATAACGATGGGGGAGATGAGATGCACATCCTTGGGGATGCCTGCAAGCAGTTTGAGTGCGTTGAGGAGCACCGCAGAGGTGGCGCCCAGCAGCGGAGTGGTTTTGCCGGTGATGATGCGTCCGTCGTCAAACTCAATGGCGGCAGCGGGGGCATCGGTCTCGGCTGCTTTGCGGTTTGCGGCAGCGGCAACGGGTCTGTCCTCGCAGGTGATGCCGCATTTCTTCATCAGCAGCTCAAGCTTATAGGTGAGGGAATCGTCCGCAAGACCCTGACGTTTCTGGCAGAGTCCGGTGTAATATCTGCGGATGATCTCCTGCTTGGCGGCAGCCTGCACAACTTCGTCGTCTATAATGCAGTTGCCCACCATGTTTACACCCATATCCGTGGGGGAGCGATAGGGAGATTCGCCGGAGATCTTGGTGAACATTGCATCAAGAACGGGGAAAACCTCAACGTCGCGGTTATAGTTAACGGTGGTGACACCGTAAGCATCAAGGTGGAAGGGGTCGATCATATTGACATCGTTGAGGTCGGCGGTGGCGGCCTCATATGCCAGGTTGACGGGATGGTTAAGGGGGAGGTTCCAAATGGGGAAGGTCTCGAATTTGGCATAGCCTGCCTTGATGCCGCGCTTGTTTTCATGATAGAGCTGGGAGAGGCAGGTTACCATCTTGCCGCTGCCGGGTCCGGGAGCGGTGATGATGACGAGAGAGCGGGAGGTCTCGATATAATCGTTTTTGCCAAAGCCCTCGTTGCTGACGATGTGGGGGGATGTTGGAGGGATAGCCGTCGATGGAATAGAGGGTGTAGACGTTGATGCCCAGGTTCTGCAGGCGGGTGCGGAACTTATCGGCAGCGGACTGACCTGTATACTGTGTAATGGCAATGCTGCCAACATAGAGACCGATATCTCTGAAGGCATCGATGAGGCGGAGTGCGTCGGCATCGTAGGTGATACCAAGGTCGCCGCGAAGTTTATTCTTTTCAATGTCGGCTGCGTTTATAACAATAACGATCTCGGCCTGATCTTTCAGCTTGAGCAGCATCTTCACCTTGCTGTCCGGAGCAAAGCCGGGAAGAACTCTGGATGCGTGGTAGTCGTCAAACAGCTTGCCGCCGAATTCCAGATAGAGCTTGCCGCCAAACTGGTCAATGCGCTTTTTGATCTGCTCCGATTGCATTGCAATGTATTTTTCGTTGTCAAATCCGATTTTTTTCATAGTAATAAAGCTCCCCATATTCAAAACATCAAACAACAATCATAAAATATTCCGGCAATCGCAAAATCGCCGGAAAATTTTAATCTATATTATATTTTACTACCAAAAACGACATTGGTCAAGGGAAAAACGCTTTTCAGACAGAGAGATATTGCAGATTTTTTTGGCTGATCTCTGTGAAAAAACACCATAAAGCGCAAGCACCCGGCAAAAAGAGGTGTGCGCAGGGCAGCGTGAGCACAATTTTGCAGGATATTGCAGTCATCATTGCAAAAAAACCGCAAATGTAGTATTATTTATTTACAACAATGTTTACGTCGCACTTAATGTTGCCAAGCTCTTCGCCCGTCTGCGGGTCAAAGCCGGTTATCACCGCATAAGATGTGTATTCACCTGCGGAGAGGGCTGTGTCAAGCTTGTCGAACATAATGTGGCTGTTGGGCGGGAGAAGTCCGCTCTCATAGACAAGATATTCCGATTCACCGTTTTTGTATATCAGCTTCACAGAGAGATCGATAACGTTTTTTGCGGGATTTTCGATCATGACCGCACCTTTTGCGCTGCCGTTGTTAAATTCCATGGTGGAATTTATGCGGTAAGAGAGCACGGTGGCATCATTTTTCTCACCGACGTATTTCTCACCGAAGAGCATACCCACCCGTCCTGCGGGGTCGTATCCCTCGGGCAGCTTTTCACCGGCAGATACCATGGCAACAGCGGAAACAGCTATCGCCGCAAGAACAATTATAATTGCAACAACGAGCAGTATCTTTCGGCTGAAATCGGATAAGCTCGTACCGTCCACAGTTTTCAATGTCAAAACCTCCGATAAAGTGGTTGTGTCAGCAAAATTATATCAGATTAATTATATCGTAAAACGCAAGAGAAATCAATTGCAAATGCAAAAAAGATAGACGATAACAAAGAATAAAGGAGCATAAAACTATGATCGGTGAAAAATTCATCAGCATAAAAAAGGTGATAGGCGCAGAGCTCTGCGAGCTGCAGCAGAAAACCGCAGAGCACGTTGCGGAATATGCGGAGGAATGCCGAAGAGACAGAATGCTCCGCAGAGCGATGATAGTTTATCCCGAGGATGCCGACAGCTTTGCGGATGCCGTTATAAGCTGCATTGCTGCGGAATATGAAAAGCTTGGGGTCGTAACGGACGTGCTGGCAGAGGATGCCGCAGATATGGGCGGCATACCGCAGGAGAGGGTCGTCCGCTGCGAAAACGCGGAGGATGACAAAAACACGATAGCAGAGTGCTATTGGAAGGTCTATTTCTTCGGCAAAGCTGTGGAAGCGGAAGATGGCGAAGCTGCGGAGATGTTTGTGGGCTGCGGCAAAGAAGCGGAAGAGTGAGCATTTCTTTAACGCTTTGTGCGGAATTGTGGATAAAAACGGAAAAATTTGAAGACGTTTTTAAAATTTCCACGGGAAACGGTAGCATTTTTTGCAAAAAAGATGTATCATAAAAACAGAGCCCAAAAAGGAAGGACTTTTGTGATGAATATAAAGCATATATTGACCCTGCTTGCGCTGCTGCTGATGCTGACTGTCTTGTTCTGCGGCTGCGGAAAGGCAAAAGACGAGACTCCGTCGGACGAGAGCTCATCGGCACAGAGCGGAAGCGAAGGCAATGAAGAGGAAAAGACC
>JAFSHJ010000081.1 GCA_017440425.1 Oscillospiraceae bacterium
ATTCGGCCGTGAAAAACAAAAGCAAAATCAGTCGATGTTGGAAAGGTTGTAGAGTGCCTGTGTCATAATTGTGCCGTGGCGCATAAGGTCGTCCAGCTCAACATATTCGTTGGTGCCGTGGCAGTTTGCGCCTGTGCCGCCAAAACCGACGCAGGTGTTCTTGGTGTAGCGGGAATAGGTGCCGCCGCCGATGGCGATAAGCTGTGCCTCTTCGCCGGTGATGGCCTTATAAGCAGCTGCAAGATGAGCGATCCAGGGAGTATCTGCGGGAACGTGGAGAGGTGCAGAATCGTGAATGCTCTCAAGGGTAATGCCGTTTGCGTCGGCAGCCTTTTGAAGGTCGGCAACAACGTCGTCGCCGCAGACGGTAACAGGATAACGGATGTTTATGCCGAGCTTTATCTTGCCGTCCTCCATGTGGATGGCGCCCATGTTAAAGGTGAGCTTGCCGGAGATATCGTCCTCACGGGCAGCGCCGAGAGTCTGTGCATAGTATTCCATGCCTATGTTCTGCTTGATAAAGCGCATAAATTTAACGATAGCATCGTCGCCGGAGAGTGCACCCAGCAGCAGAGACATAAGACCGATGGCGTTTATGCCGTTTTCGGGAGAAGCACCGTGGGCGTATTTGCCGGTGGCGTTGATTGTAATGAGATCGTCCTCACGGGAGAGGGAGTAGCTCTCATCGGAGGCGGCATCCTCCAGCATTTTGAGCTCGTTTTCGGAGAGAAGCGCCGCATTCAGCACAGCGGTGCAATATTGGGGAACAATGTTGAGTGCAGAGCCTGCATCCACAGAGACGATCTTGCCCACAGAGCTGTAATCATCGGTGAACCAAAGTGTGAGAATACCCTTTTCCGCATTGACGATGGGATAGCCGGAGTCGGGGGTGAAGCCGAGGGCGGGATAGGGCTCTTTGGAGAAATAATATTCAAGGTCTTCCATGCCGGTCTCTTCGCAGCAGCCGAAGATGAGTCTGATCCTGCGGTTGGGAACAACGCCGTTGTCTACAAGTGTCTTCATTGCGTAAAGACCGAGGATGGCGGCGCATTTGTTATCGCTGGCACCGCGTCCGTAGAGCCTGCCGTCTTCAATAACAGCGCCGTAGGGAGGATAATCCCAGCCTGTGCCCTCGGGAACAACGTCCAGATGGGAGATAACGGCAATATATTCATCGCCCTCGCCGTATTCGGCATAGCCAACATAGCCGTCAAGGTTCACAGCCTTAAAGCCGAGAGACTCTGCAAGAGAAAGTGCGTATTGCAGAGCGTTGTAGGGACCTTCGCCAAAGGGTTTGCCCTCTTTTGGCTCCTCGCGTACGCTCTTGATCTTAACGATGTTGCCAAGGTTTTCAATGATCTCTTCACGGTAGGAAGTGATATTTTCGCCAAAGTTCATATTATGCTCCTTTCCGCCGCGGTGAAAAACTTTTTTAAGCAGCGAAAGTATTTGTTGGTTAAAAATAATGCCGAGAATTCCCAGGGCGCCGGTTATTGCAAACACAATAATGGCAGATTTAAACTCGCCGTCGCCAAGGCTTGCCCCTGCATAGGTGGATGTGATTATGGAGGGGATGCGTGCAAAGGTGGCGATGAGGAAAAACTCCAGCGGTTTGATGGGGGTAAAGGGTGCAATATAGGTCAGCAGGTCTTTGGGTGTGCCGGGAATGAAATAGAGGATAAAATATATCAGGCTCACGTTTCGTGAGTTTCTGATAAAGGAGAGTGCCCGGTAGTTTTTATCCCCGAATTTTTCTTTAAGTTTTTGTGTGGCATTTTCGGCAAACAGCTTTTTGGTGGAATAATAGATAAGGAAATAGCCGAAAAGCAGCCCCAGCAGACAGAGCAGCAGTCCCCCGAAGGTGCCGTAGAGGATGCCGAACAGCACCTCAATGGGTTCACCGGGAAGAACGGCGACCACCACCTGCAAAAGCTGAATTCCAAGCATGACAAAGACACCGAATATGCCGAAGGAATCCAGATATTCCAAAAACTCGCTGCGTGCCTGCTCTTCCGCGAGGGATGCAAACCAGGGCATAAGGCGCACAATGAGATATACCGATGCAGCTATGGCAATAGCGGCAGCGGCATATTTCAGAATTTTTTTAATTTTAAGAGAAGGTTTTGTCTGTCCGGTCATTTACATATTCTCAATGAGATTGCGGTTTTTGATGATATAGTTGGCGCCGGAGATAACGGTGAGCGCAGCCATGATCCACATGATGATGGTGGTGATCAGGGTGAGGGGGAAAGCTTCGGGCAGCCAGCCGATGTAATCCACCTCAAGGGCAACCAGCACCCAGATGATGGAGCAGATCTGGAACACGGTTTTGGCCTTGCCCCAAATGTCTGCGGCAATGACCTTGCCCTTTTCAACGGCGATAAGGCGCAGGGAGGTGACCAAAAATTCACGGAAGATAACGATTATAACAATGACGCAGGGGATGGAATCCAGCTTTATAAAGGAGATGAGGGCGGCGGCAACCAAAATTTTGTCTGCCAGCGGGTCCATCAGCTTTCCAAAGTCGGTCACAAGTCCGTTTTTGCGTGCCAGTTTGCCGTCCAAAAGGTCGGTATAGGATGCAACAGCGAAGATTATGAGCGCCCAAAGATATGTGTGGGGCACAAAGTCCGTAAGCATAAAGAAGAGGAAAAACGGAACCAAAAGAATGCGGAGAAGGGTGAGTTTGTTGGGTAGATTCATTGTTTACACCTCAGTTTCACCGATCAGATCGTAGTCCATCCAATCGGTAATTTTTACTTTGACGATATCGCCGGAGTTGATGGGGGCTTCGGTGGAGAAGAACACCTTGGGGTCGATATCGGGAGAATCATACACGCTGCGTCCGAAGCAGCTGGAGGCATATCTGTCGTAGCCTTCAACAATAACGTCCAGAGTTTTGCCGACCATGCTTTCGCAGAAGTTTTCGGCGCAGGTGAGCTGTTCGTCCATCAGCACCTCGCAGCGGCGCTGTTTAACTTCTTCGTCGATCTGATCCTCGAAGCTTGCCGCAGGAGTATCCTCCTCGGCGGAATAGGCAAAGCAGCCGAGACGCTCAAATTTTGTCTCGCGCACAAATTCGCATAGCTCCTCAAAATCCTCTTCGGTCTCGCCGGGGAAGCCGACGATAAAGGTGGTGCGCAGGGCAATTCCGGGAACACGCTCACGGAGCTTTTTCACAAGAGTGCGTATCTCTGCGGAGGTGCCGCGGCGGTTCATAGCTTTGAGAACGTTGTCGGAGATGTGCTGGAGGGGAATGTCCAGATATTTTACGATCTTCGGCTGAGCGGCAATGCAGTCGATCAGCTGATCGGAGATCTCATCGGGATAGGTGTAGAGCAGACGGATCCATTGAATGCCGTCGATCTTGCAGAGCTCGTCGAGAAGAGCGGGCAGACGGCGCTCGCCGTAGAGGTCGAGACCGTAGCGGGTGATATCCTGGGCGATAACGATGAGCTCCTTCACGCCGTTGGATGCAAGCTCTTTTGCCTCGGCAACAATGTTTTCCATTGTTCTGCTTCTGAAATCGCCGCGGATGGCGGGGATGGCGCAGTAGGTGCAGCGGTTGTCGCAGCCTTCTGCAATTTTAATGTAGGCAAAGAAGGGTGCGTTGGAGATTATGCGGTGACCGTCAAGGGGAAGGTTGTTTTTGTCTCCGAAGGTGACCACACGCTCACCCTTCAGCACGCGGCCGATGATATCCACGATATCTGCGTTGGAGCCGATGCCGACAACGGCATCTACTTCGGGCAGCTCCTTTGCAACCTCCTGCTGATATCTTTCGGAAAGGCAGCCGGTGACGATGATAGCTTTTATCTGTCCCTCGTTTTTAAGGGTGACAAATTCCAGAATGTTTTCAATAGCTTCGGTCTTGGCAGATTCAATGAATCCGCAGGTGTTGACGATGACAACATCGCAAAGACCGGAATCGGTGCAGAGCTCATAGCCGGCGCTGTTTATTTTTGCCAGCATGATCTCCGCATCAACCTGATTTTTCGAACAGCCCAAAGAGACCATTCCAACCTTAACAGCCATAGCGGGGGTCCTCCAATGAAATACTAATCTTCAAAAAGTTTAAGCTCGGTTTTAATGTCGTTATAGTCGTAACCGAGACGGATGAGTGCGTTTATAAGCTTGCGTTTTGCGGCTTCATCCTCGGGAGAGATGCGCTTTGCCTCAATGAGCTGACGGATGCGTTCCGCCTCATCGGGTATATCCTCCCAAAATTCATCATATGCACGTTCGACGGCTTCCTCAGCATCCTCGCAGCTGATGCCTTTGAGCCGCAGCTCACGGATGACACGGGAATCGCCGTAGCTTTTCAGCCGCAGCATATCTGCCGCCAGCATAAAGGCGTATTCGGCATCGTTCACGGCGCCGACCTCCGACATCTGCTTGGCGACCGCCTCTGCAATGTCCTCATCAAAGCGCTCGCAGAGCCGCTCTTTCAGCTTTTGCTCCGAGCTTGCGTGGGATGCAAGAATGCGCAGGGCATATTCTCTGGCAAGACAAAGCTCCGATTCCTCCAGCAGCTGTTCCAGCTTTTCGGCGGTTATCTCGCAGCCGGGACGGAGCCCTGCAGCCATTGCGGTCTCAACGTGCATGCGGTAGGCGTCGCCGTTATCGAAGCAGACCTGACAGATGTTTTTGCGTGTCTGGGAAAGTGATTTGATGATCATACGGTTTTACCGTTATTCTTCATCGTCGGCTTCGGCATCAATGGAGATGGTCTGTGCCTTTGCGCGTCCGCCTGCAGCGGCACCCTTTTTCTTTTTGGGAGCCTGAAGCTGGTCGGCGTTCTCACGGACGAGTTTTTCTATCTCGGCGCAGAATTCGGGGTTATCCTGCAGATAATTCTTAACATTGTCACGGCCCTGTCCCAGGCGGGTCTCTTTATAATTGAACCATGCGCCGCTCTTGTTGATTATGTCAAGCTCAACGGCGAGGTCCAGGATCTCGCCAACACGGGAGATGCCCTGACCGTACATCATATCAAATTCAGCCTCTCTGAAGGGAGGAGCAACCTTGTTTTTGGAAATTTTGACCTTGGTGCGGTTGCCGATGACTTCGCCGCCGTTTTTCAGCTGCTCACCGCGTCTTACTTCCATACGGACGGAGGAATAGAACTTGAGTGCACGTCCGCCGGGGGTGACTTCGGGGTT
Organism: Oscillospiraceae bacterium; assembly: GCA_017440425.1. GTDB lineage: Bacteria > Bacillota > Clostridia > Oscillospirales > Ruminococcaceae > SIG526. The sequence goes on from JAFSHJ010000081.1 coordinate 5,163, forward strand.
GCCGTAGACGATACCCACTTTTTCACGCAGCTGGTTGATGAAGATGGCAACGCAGTTGGTTTTGGAGATGGCGCCTGTCAGCTTGCGCAGACCCTGAGACATAAGACGTGCCTGCAGACCCACGTGAGAGTCGCCCATAAGACCTTCGATCTCTGCTCTGGGAACCATTGCGGCAACGGAGTCGATGACGATAACGTCTATTGCGCCGGAGCGAACGAGAGCCTCGGTGATCTCAAGTGCCTGCTCACCGGTATCCGGCTGAGAGACAAGAAGGGAATCGAGGTCTACACCGAGAGCACGGGAATAGGTGGGGTCGAGAGCGTGCTCAACATCTATGAAAGCGGCTGTGCCGCCAAGCTTCTGTGCTTCTGCAATGATGTGGAGGGCAACGGTGGTTTTACCGGAACTTTCAGGTCCGTAGATCTCCACTATGCGTCCTCTCGGAACGCCGCCGATGCCAAGGGCGAGATCCAACGCCACCGAGCCGGTGGGAATAGCCTCAACGTTGAGGGTCTCAGTCTGTCCAAGAGTCATAACAGAGCCTTTACCAAACTGTTTTTCAATTTGGGATATAGCGGTTTCGAGAGCGGTTTTTTTATCCGACATAATGGAACCTCCTTGGTTATATAAAAACTTGATTATACAATATAAAGATACACCAACATACTTTAAATTATATAACAATACCGCGATAAAATCAACATTATTTTCTAAACAAACCACAAAAAAGAACATTTATTCTTGTGGTTCTGAGTGCCGCCCTCCGAGGAAAGCTCTTGCTGAACTATTGGTTTTAGAATGCCATCCTTTCGGATGGCATTTGTTTTATTATATTTATGTTGAGCTTCGCTCAAATGAAGAGATTCCGTCCTCTGCGGAGGACGGGACTTACGCAGTCGGCACCAAAGGGGCTTGCCCCTTTGGAATCCCGTTACGCTCCGCGGCTAAAACAAAAGAGCCAACTCCGCGGGAAGTGCTTGCTGAACTATTGGTTTTAGAACGCCACACTTCGTGTGACGTTTTGTTTATTATTTTTATGTTGAGCTTCGCTCAAAT
>JAFSHJ010000082.1 GCA_017440425.1 Oscillospiraceae bacterium
AACCCGCCGAAGGAGGTGTCGAACCGTGTCATACCTGCATCCATTGCAGCCAGCATATTTGCCATTGCCATGCCGCGGGTGTTGTGGAAGTGCAGCCACCAGGTTGCGGTGGGATATTTATCCAGAACGTGAGCGCAGAGTCGGTTCACCTGAGCGGGTGTTGCCATTCCGGATGCATCGGAGAGGGAAATCTCGCTGATTCCAACGGCAAGATAGGCCTCGATAATGGAATCTACCGTCTCAATGGGGGTGATGCCCTCCCAGGGAGAGGCAAAAGGCATGGAAATGGAGCCGGATATCTCTATGCCTGCAGCTTCCGCAGCTTCAACGCAGGGGGCAAACCCCGCAACGCTCTGCTCGGGAGTCATGTTCAGGTTTTTGAGGTTGTGCTGGCGGCTGGCGGAGACATTCAGCTTCACCTTTTTGCAGCCGCAGTCGATGGCACGCTGCACACCGCGCAGGTTGGGGATGAGAGCACGCAGCTCAACACCTTCAACGTCGCCAAGCGCCTTGAAAACGGCATCGGTATCAGCCATCTGCGGCACAGCCTTGGGGTGCATAAAGGAGCCGACCTCGATGACCTTGAAGCCTGCAGCTATCAGGCTGCGGACCAATGAGATCTTTTCATTTGTGTCAATGCAAACAGTTTCGTTTTGCAGACCGTCCCGAAGACCGACTTCACACAGAGTGATTTGCAGCGGTTGGTTCATGTAAAAGCCTCCTTGTTTATCTGTCGGGCAGTTCGTGAACGGCAGATATTATTCATCTATTTTATTATAATTGGTTTAAAAATTTTTTCAATAGATAATTCCAAATTGGGCTATGGTGTAATACGCAGATTATTTGGCCGGTTTTTCATATAAATTGCATAAATCAACATTGATATATTGAGTAAATCTCAAATATGCGGTAGAATCTATGTGTAAAATCGATTGATTTATGTGAAATATATTATTGACCATACTGTGTTTGACAAGTAAAATAGAATTAGATAGTTAGCTGTTCAGATATTGAAGTGGGAGGAATATTATGCAGAGAAAATTTTCACTTGCATATCTTACTATTCCGGGCGTAGAAGCAATGGATCAGATAAGAATAGCTGCAGATGCGGGCTATGATTATGTGAGCCTTAGAACCATACCTATGGGTCAGCCGGGCGAACCCCAGCTGAGATTGGAAGAGGATCCACCCATGCTCGAGAGGATCCGTGAGGCGATGAACGAATACGGAGTCAAGCTGCTGGATATCGAGCTGGTCAGAATAAGAGAAGATCTTCCGGAGGACCACCGTGCCGCATTTGAGGCAGGCGCATCGCTGGGTGCAACAAACGTGCTCTCCAGCGTGTGGACGGATAATTTTGATTTTGCGGCAGAACGCTATGCCAAAATTTGCGAGCAGGCAGCTGAGTTCGGGTTGGATGTGAACCTTGAGTTTCCCATTGTTTCCCGAATCACCACATTTGCTCAGGCGGTGGAGATGCAGCGCAGAGTCAATATGCCCAACCTGAAAATTTTTGTGGACACACTCTATGCGCACATAGACGGAGTTACGGAAGAGGATATAAAGAGCATTCCTCCCGAAAACTATGGGATAATACATCTTTGCGATTGCCCCCACAAAGAAAAATTCCTCGATACCCTCCACATTGTAAGAGAGGCGAGAGAATATTGCGGCGAAGGAGAGATAAATCTCCCCATGCTGCTCAAGGCATTGCCCGCTCACCCTTGCTCGATAGAGCTTCCCAATCTTGTTAACATACACAAATACGGCGGATACGGACACGCAAAACGCTGCCTGCAAAAGGCAAAAGAACTGTTTGCGGCCTACGATCTGTAATTGTGTAGCGGAGAGATAAAGGAGGTGTCTGTTATGAATTTGCGGCAGTTATATTATTTTAAAACCATCGCAGAACTGGAGCACTACACCAAAGCGGCAGAAGAGCTTTACATCAGTCAGTCAAGCCTCAGCCACTCCATCCACGAGCTGGAAGAGGAACTGCAGGTGGAGCTTTTCAGCAGACACGGACGCAACATTAAACTGACAAAGCAGGGTGAGATGTTCTATCCCCACGTTAAAAAAACGTTGGAGACGCTTGAGAACGGAATATCCGAGCTGAGGGATTACAACGATCCCAACAGAGGAGTTGTTTCGCTGGCAGCCTTTGCTTCGCTGGACCACTTCGTATCGGATTCCATCGTGTGCTATATGTCCGACAGCGGATGCATGGATGTACGTTTCCAATATGAACACGACGGATTCCACGAGATACACCGTCGGCTGCTGGAAGGCGACATCGACCTTGCATTTTCCACCTGGATAGACGACCCGCAGATAGACGGTGTTTTGATAGGTACCCACCGTTTGGTGCTGCTGGTGCCGGAAGGTCACCGACTTGCACAGTGCGGCGGCGTCAGTATGAAGGATCTGGACGGAGAGAGCTTTGCAGCATTCGATGCAGACAGCCAGCTGGGTGTGCAGATAAAAGCCTACATGGAAGAGTGCGGAATAACGCCGAAAGTAATAATGGAGGCGCGGCAGGACGAGGTGCTTTACGGAATGGTTTCCGCTGCACGAAGCGTAGCAATAACACCGCTTCCCCTCTCGGGAGCTCCATATAATGTGCGAATAGTAAATATTGATGACGATATTCCTCAGCGTAAACTTTATCTGCTTTGGAACAAGGAGCGATATATGCCCTCTTCGGCAGTTTGCTTCAGAGATTTTATCATTGGCAGAGGAATGATGTTCGATCAATATCTGCAGCGTCACCCCGAAATAGGCGGTTGAATTTAAGGTGTAAAACAAGGAGGATTTACTATGGCAAAAAAATTGGTGGCTGACCTTATTGTCAATTACCTGGAAAGACGAAACGTTGAATATATTTTCGGTCTGTGCGGACACACCGTTATCGGAATGCTGGATGCACTTTCCAGAAGCAAAAAAATCAAATATATTTCAACAAGACACGAGTCGGTAGCATCCACCGCGGCAGACGGCTATGCCCGTCTCACCCATAAGGCATCGGTGGTAATGTGCCACCTCGGCCCCGGTATCACCAACGTTGTAACGGGTGTTGCCAACGCTGCGTTCGATTCCATCCCCATGGTTGTCATCGCAGGCGACGTGCCCAGCTATTATTTCGGCATATTTCCGGCGAACCCTTCACCGATATCGGTGTTCAGATCAAAGATACCGAAGGCTGGTCCATGATCATGCCCTGCTGCATCGTAAACGGCTACGACGGATACTTCCCC
>JAFSHJ010000083.1 GCA_017440425.1 Oscillospiraceae bacterium
AAAATAGCAAGTGGTTTTGTAATGAATTACAATATAAAGAAAACTGCGGAGGCAAAAGGGTTGAAAATGAAGATAGTGTGATATATAATATAGGATATCAATTGAACTAAAAAAGGAGAGCGTTGAAAAAGATGAAGATAAGTGCAACAAACGAGTTCCTCAGCGATAAACTGGGAGATGAGCGTTCCCTTGAGATCATGGCGGCAGCAGGGTTTGACTGCGTGGATTACAGCTTTTGCACAAAGTTCAAAGGTCCCGATGTAAATGCAATGAAATTTGAAGGCTGGATGTTCAGACCAAAGGACGAACTCTATGCATATTATAAAGATTTGAAGAAATTTGCAGATAAGATCGGCATCGAATTCGGACAGAGCCACAGCCCCATTCCGTCGCTGGTGGCAGACCACACCGAGACAGATGAGATAATGATCGAGGTGGCAAAGCGTAGCATCGAGATATGCGGCATATTGGATTGCCCCTATGTTGTCATTCACCCTGTTCACGGCTACAAAGTGCCGCTGGAGCAGTATTTTGAGTTGAACATGGAGTATTTCGGCAAGCTGGCACCTGTTGCAAAGGCAAATAACGTGGGCATCTGTCTTGAGAATATGTTCCTCACCTACACCTATGAAAGGGGCGCGTTCAAACACCTTCCCAGCGTGTGCGCCACCCCCGAAGACAGCATAAGATGGGTGGATACCCTCAACGAGCGCTTTGACAGCGTGTTCTCCTATTGCTACGATGTAGGACACTCCAACATCTGCTGCAGCGACCATGCAAACTTCATCAAAAAGCTGGGCAGCAGGCTCACCACCCTCCACATTCACGATAACGATGCATTTGATGATATTCACTTCATTCCGCACCTGGGCAACGTGGAGTGGTCCGGCTTCTGCAACGCCCTCAAAGAGATCGGATACAAAGGCACATTCAACCTTGAGGCAGATAACTTTATCAAGCGATTCCCTCTGGAGGTTGCGCAGGAAGTTAAAAATCTTGAATACAAAGTGGCAAAAGATCTCGTGGATAGATACGGTCTGTAAATCATAAAAAAAATCAGCTCCGATAAACTTCAGGTTTATCGGAGCTTTTTTAATTCAGTGTCTCTTCCATGTGCCGCGGGAGAAGAGCATGAGCATTGGGAATATCTCAAGACGTCCGGCAAGCATATCGAAAATCAGCACCAACTTGGAAAGAAGACCGTATTCCGAGAAGTTGCCGACGGGTCCGACCATATCAAAGCCGGGACCGACGTTGTTGAAGCAGGCAACAACTGCAGAGATGTTGGTCTCAACAGAGAATCCGTCAATAGAGACAACCAGAAAGCTCGCAAGCACAATGATAGCGTAGGCTGAGAGATAGGAGCCGGTTCTGGAGATGGTGTTTTCATCCATAATGCCGTCATCGCTCTTTATTACCTCAACCTTTTGCGGGTTGATAACCTTGTGGATGGAGCGGCGAAGCGTTTTGAGCAAAACAAGTGCGCGTCCAAGCTTGAATCCGCCGCCGGTGCTTCCTGCGCAGGCACCCATAAACATCAGCACAAGCAAAATTGCCTTGGAAAAGCTGGGCCACAAATCAAAGTTTGCCGTGGCATAGCCGGTGGTGGTCATAATGCTGGAGACCTGAAATGCGGAATGATGCAACGCATCAAAAAAGGTGGGGTAGATATCCCGTATATTAATTGCGATCAGCAGAGATGCTGCAACCAACATACAGATATACATTCTAAGCTCACTGTTTTTCAAAACCTTGCGGAAGTTGCCAAGCAAAATGAGATAATAGCAGCTGAAGTTTATGCCGAAAAGCGCCATAAACACGGTGGTAACACTTTGCAGATAGGGAGAGTAGCTTGCCAGGCTGTCATTATATGTGCCGAAGCCGCCGGTACCTGCTGTGCCCATGGCGATACAGACAGCCTCGAAAAACGGCATTTTGCCCACAAGCAGAAAGATCATATTGAGAAGAGTGAGAGCTATGTAGAGAACATAGAGGATGGAAGCAGTTTGCCTCATTTTGGGAACGAGCTTGCCGACAGCGGGACCGGTACTTTCAGCGCGGAGGAGGTGGATGGTGAAACCGCCCTTTCCGCCAAGGGGAGCAACTGCCAGAAGGAACACCAGCACGCCCATTCCGCCCAGCCAATGGCTGAAGCTTCGCCAATAAAGAAGACCTCGCGGAATTACTTCCACATCGGTGAGGATGGTGGCTCCGGTGGTGGTGAAACCGGAGACTGTTTCAAAAAGAGCATCGATAAAATGGGGTATCTCGCCGGAGAAAAAGAAGGGCAGCGCACCGATAATACTCAGGATAGTCCAGCCAAGGCCTACGCAAACCATACCTTCCCGCTCATAAAAGCCACTCTGAGGTCTTTTTCTGCAGAACAAAAACAAGACCCCAACAATTAAAGCAACCAAAAGAATGGTATACAAAAATGCTGTTGCTGCATTGCTGTCACCGTCTGCAAGGCAGATGATGAGGGCAGGGAGCATAAAAAGTCCCTCAACGGCAAGCAGCATGGATACATAGTATCCGATCATTTTAAAATTCATAAAACGAACCCTCAATCCTCAAAAATATCATTGAGCTGGTAGATCAAAGTGTCGCCGGTGGAGACGATGACCACGGTGTCGCCCTTATAGAAGCAGGAATTACCGTTGGGGATCTCGATCTTGCCGCCGCGGGAGATGCTTACAACAAGCACATTCTTTTTGGTTTTGAGATTTTTAAGAGGAACTCCGCAATGGTGAGTGTTGGCATCCACCAAAAACTCTGTTGCCTCAGCGTGACCGTCTGCAATGGTGTGCACCGAGAGTGCAGCACCTGTCTGGTTGCGCATGGCACGCACATAGCGGACAATGGAGTTGGAACACAGAGAGGTGGGGCAGACAACGCTGCCGATGGGCAGATCGTGGAGGATCTCATCGCTGTAAACGTGGCTGATTTTTGTAATTATTTGAGGTACACCCAGTGCATGACCGTAAAGAGAGATCATCATATTCATCTCATCTTTGCCGGTGGAGGTTACAAGGGCATCAAATTTGTCAATGCGTTCACTCTCCAGCACGGATTTATGGGAAGCATCATTGTGAACGATATCGATGTTGGGAAGAAGTGTTGCAAGATGGCGGCAGCGGTCGTAGTCTTTTTCAATAATTTTGGTATAAATACCGCTCTTCTCAAGCAGCTGTGCAAGATAAAAGCTGACGTCTCCGCCTCCTGCGATCATTACGCTGTTGGAGGGTTTGGTGATGATGCCGATATTTTTGAGCAGGGTGGTGAGAATGTTGGTGGGAGCGGTTACGAATATTCTGTCGTCTTCTTTTAGCACAAATTTACCGTCGGGAACAAAGGCAACGGAATCACGGACGACCATGCAGACAAGAACGCTGCACTTTACAATGCTGCCGAGGTTGGAAAGGGAAACGTTGCAGAGCTTGCTGTCCGGTTCAATTTTCAGCTCAACAATTTCAATTCTGCCTTTGGCAAAAACCTCTCGCTTCAAAAAGCCGGGGAATTGGAGCAGACGTGCGATCTCTGTTGCGGCCTGCTTTTCCGGGTTTACTATCATAGAAAGAGCGAAAAGCTCGCGCATAGAATATATCTGCTCGGCATATTCGGGATCTCTTATTCTGGCTATTGTGTGGAGGCTGGGGTTAAGCTTGTGGGCTGTAGCGCAGCAGAGAAGATTGAGCTCATCCGCTCCGGTGGTGGCAATAAGCAGCTTGGCATCCTTAACACCGGCGGTGCGGAGCACAGGCATAGATGCCGCATTTCCCTCATAAACCATTACGTCGCAAAGCTCAACGGTGGATTCCAGTATTTCCGGGTCGTTATCAATGAGTGAGAGATCGTAACCCTCGGAGGAAAGCTGTCTTGTGAGAAGGGAACCTACCTTTCCGTTTCCGGCTATAATTATGTCCACAAAAAAACACCTCGTTTGAATGTTGGAGTGTAGTAATCAAATAAAAAATATATTTACATTATATCACTTGTATGAAAAAAATCAATATGTGAAAGTTTTTTATATCAAATTGTTGTATTAAATTTGAATTTTGCAAAAACGGTAGCATAAATAAAAGAAAAGCATATTATGTAATGCGGTGCGTAAAGCTGCCGCAAAGAAAGGAGTGTTTGAATGGCGACATTTACCAATCAGGCAACGCTGTCATATAACGGTGTTGCAACAAATTCCAACGTTGTGGTGGGGGAGATACTGGAAGTGCTGACAGTTACCAAAAACGCTTTGGTGGATTCCTATGCCGCAAACGGAGATGTGACCTATGTTATAAGCATTGTCAACAGCGGTGCAGCTGCTTTCAGCAACCTTACGGTTACAGATGATCTTGGAGCATATGCAGACGGTAATCTGACACAGGTGCCGCTGACATATATCGATGGCTCTCTGAAATACTATGTAAATGGTGTGCTGCAGGCAGCTCCTGCCGTAACAGCAGGTCCTCCGCTCACAGTCGGCGGTATATCCGTTCCTGCAGGAGGCAATGCGGTGATAATATATGAGGCTCAGGTGAACGGTTTTGCACCTCTTGCCGCAGGCAGCAGCATTGTGAATGAGGCTGCAGTCTCGGGAGCCGGAATCACCCAGGTCAGCGCAGAAGAAACGGTTACTGTGAGGGAGGGTGCGGAGCTCAGTGTGCTTAAAGCACTTTCACCGCTCAGCGTGCCTGAAAACGGTCAGGTGACCTATACCTTCACCATAACCAACAACGGCAACACAGCAGTTGAAGCCGGCAGCGATATTGTTTTGAGCGATGTTTTTGATCCTCCCATAACCATAACCTCCGTGACCTTTGAGGGAACTCCCTGGACTTCGCCTGCAAACTACACCTACGATCAGCAGACGGGTGAATTTGCAACCGTTGCAGGGCAGATAACCGTGCCCGCAGCCACCTATACCCAAAACAGCGCAGGAGAATGGGTTGCAGAGCCGGGTGTAAGCACCTTGGTGATAGTTGGCAACGTGTAACAAGCGATAAATGATTTAAACAGAGACCGAGTGTTCACGGCGGTCTCTGTTTTTGTTTTAAATAAATGAAGTTATAAATATCTCAAGACCGATGAGGATAAGGATTATTCCGCCGATAATACCGGATTTGTTGGAGAATCTGTTGCCGAAGTGCTTGCCGATATAAATTCCGGAGAGGCATATTATCAGAGTGACGGCAGCAATGATGAGAGCGGCAACCAGAGCCATGGCAAAGTTGTAGGTTGCAATGGTGAAACCGACAGAAAGGGCATCTATTGAGGTGGCAACACCCTGAACAAGCAGCGCAGCAAAAGTGAGCCTGGGTCTGCACTCATCGCAGTCGCAGTCCTTGTTTTTAATGCAGTCAAATATCATCTTTCCGCCGATGAAAGAGAGCAGTATCAGCGATATCCAGGGGATGAATTTTTCGAATACGGTAAAATATTGGACAAGCTTGTTGACGCAGAACCAACCTGTCAGCGGCATAAGAGCCTGAAAAAACGCAAACACGCCTGCAATAAGGAACATTTTTCCGGTTTTCATTTTTGGCTCGTTGAGTCCGTTTGCAAGGGAGACAGAGAAAGCATCCATGGCAAGACCAACACCGAGAAGTGCGCTGTTGACGAAGAAGATAAGGCTCCAACCCATAAAAATTCCTCCAAAATAAAAAACAAGCATAACCGCAAAAGCTATACTTGTTCCCAAACCAAAGATAAAGAGACTTTATGTATAAGCGCAGCGGTTATACACATGAGTCTCGCAATTTGAAGCAAGCCAGGATGAACCGGTATGTTGACTTGCTACGCACCAAAGCGCTCGCTACTCCCTCACGAATAGTTTTTTTATTATAGCACCAAAGCACTTTTTTGTCAACAAAACAGCAAACATAAAAAGGGTAAATGATAAACATAACAATAACAAATGGCAAACATGAAGAGAAGCAGTTCACTTTTTCAAGGTTTTATGCTATACTTAATAGAACAAAAAGTATAGGAGCATTTTATGAGAAAATTATGGGAGTTGTTTATCTCCTTTGCAAAGGTCGGCGTGATGACTTTCGGCGGGGGATATGCCATGCTGCCGATTTTGCAGCGTGAAATTGTGGATAACAAGGGCTGGGCAACCGAAGAGGAACTGATGGATTACTTTGCCATCGGCCAATGCACACCGGGAATTATTGCTGTCAACACAGCAACTTTCATCGGCAAAAAGACCAAAGGCATCCTTGGCGGAATAGTTGCAACATTAGGTATAGTTTTTCCCTCGCTTGTCATAATCTCTCTGCTTGCAGGTGTAATAGAGGCATTTTCTCATCTTGAAGTGGTGCAGAATGCCTTTGGCGGCATCCGTGTCTGTGTCTGTGTGCTGATAGTCAACGGCGTTGTCAAGCTCTACAAAAAAGCAGTTGTGGATAAATGGACATTAGCCATATTTATCCTCGTCACATTGGGAAGCTATTTCCTCCCCATAAGTCCCGTGATCTTTGTTCTGGCTGCAGCGATCATCGGCTTGCTGATAAAAGAGTTGGGAGGTAAGAGAAAATGATCTTCCTCAGATTATTTTGGGAATTTTTTAAGACCGGACTCTTTGCAATAGGCGGCGGAATGGCAACAATTCCGTTTTTGTATGATATCTCCGATGCCACAGGTTGGTTCACTCACCACGATCTTGCAAACATGATCGCCGTCAGCGAATCCACGCCTGGTCCCATTGGCGTTAACATGGCGACATATGTCGGATACATCACCGGAATGGAAGTTGCGGGGATCCCGACGGGCATATTGGGTGCGGTGACAGCAACGCTGGGTCTCGTAACCCCATCTGTAATCGTAATTTTGATCATTGCGGCAATTTTGACAAATTTCAAAAACAACAAATATGTAGGTTCTGCATTTTACGGTCTTCGACCTGCCTCCACGGGACTTATCGCCGCAGCAGGAATCAGTGTAATAATGGCAAACATTCTGCCCACCACCGATGCGGGAATGATCTTCAACTGGAAAGGTCTCATCCTTGCGGTGTTAGTCTGGGTGTTCAGCAACCTTGTCAAGAAAACGAAAAAGTGGCATCCCATCGTGTTTATTCTCATCTCCGCCGTTGCGGGAATTGTCTTTTCAATGGGATAAATAAAAATATTTTGAGAGAAGCTTCGGAGCTTCTCTCTATTTTTTGTTGACAAAATCTATACTTCGTGATATGATGTATTACGTAAGGAGGAGTATTCTATGGATATTCAGTTGAAGCGCGGACTTTTGGATGTCTGCGTGCTGGCTGCCATCAAGAATGAGGATTCATACGGATATAAAATAATCAAAGATATGAAGCCGTATATCGAGCTGTCAGAATCTACGTTATACACCATCCTCAAACGCCTTGAGACGGCAGAGATGCTGACGGTGCGAACAGCAGAGCATGGCGGCAGACTTCGAAAATATTACCGAATTACCGCCGCAGGTATAAAACGCATTGAGGAATTCAAGGAAGAGTGGAAGGAAATTCTCTCCATATACCGTTTTGTAACAAAGGAGGATGAGGCAGATGAATAAACAGGAGTTTCTTTCGGAATTGAGCAACTGGTTGTCGGGTTTTACGCAGGATGAGATCGACGAGAGAGTTAATTTTTACAGCGAAATGATAGACGACAGAATGGAAGAAGGGCTTTCGGAGGAAGAAGCAGTCAGAGATATCGGCACGGTGGATGAAATTGTGTCACAGATAATTGAAGAAACACCCCTTGTGAAGATTGTTAAGAACAAAATCAAACCCAAAAGAAAGCTGAACGCTTGGGAAATTGTGCTGCTGATAGTCGGTTTTCCTGTGTGGCTGCCGCTGCTGATAGCGACCATTGCAGTAGTGCTTTCGCTTTATGTTTCGTTGTGGGCGGTAATAATTTCTCTGTGGGCAGCAGCTGTCGCGGTGATAGGCTGCGCCATCGGCGGGATCGTGGCCGGCATTATGTTTATCTGCACCGAAAATGCGCTCAGCGGTGTTGCCATGATCGGAGCAGCGCTTGCGTGCGGAGGAATTGCGGTGTTCATGTGTTACGGCTGCAATGCGGCGACAAAAGGCGTTCTGAAGCTAACCAAAAAGATCGCAATCGGAATTAAAAACCTCTTTGTCAGAAGGGAGAGAGCATAGTGAGCAAAAAAATATGGTGGATCATCGGAACGGCTCTTATAGTAGTTGGTGGAATAATGTTTGCGGCTGTGATGACGGTATATAATTGGGATTTCACAAAGCTAAGCACCCAAAAATACGAAACCAGCACATATCAAGTGGATGATGATTTCAGCAGCATATCCATCGAGACAGACACGGAAGATATTACTTTTGTTCCCTCCGAGGACGGCGGCTGCAAGGTGGTTTGTTACGGGGAAGAAGATCATAATTACATTGTGAAGGTGGAAGATAACACCCTCACGATCGGAGTTGAGGATGATCGGAAATGGTATGGACATATCGGAATTGGTTTTGAAGAGCACAAGATAACGGTGTATCTGCCCAAAGGCGAATATGATGTGCTGAAGATAAAAGAGAGCACGGGAGAGGTTGAAATTCCAAAAGATTTCACCTTTGGATCGGTCGATGTTTCTATTACCACGGGTGACGTACAGTGGGGTGCTTCCGTTTCGGGAATGCTGAAGATACACACAAACACCGGAGATATCAAAACAGAAGATATATCTGCAGGTGAGGTCGATATTTTGGTTACCACCGGAAGGGTTAATGTGAAATCGGTTGTCTGCAGCGGTGACATAAAATTAAAAGTGAACACGGGCAAGAGCAGTTTCACAGATGTCAACTGCAAAAACTTTACAACAAACGGCAGCACAGGAGATATTTCCCTGGAAAACGTGATCGCAACGGAAAAGCTTTGCATCGAGAGAGACACGGGTGATGTGAGACTTGAAGGCTGCGATGCAGGTGAGATATTTATCCAAACCGATACCGGCAGCGTCTCCGGAAGCTTGCTCACAGATAAAATATTTATTGCAGAAACAGACACCGGCAGAGTTAACGTTCCAAAATCAACCCGGGGCGGTATCTGCGAGATAACAACAGACACGGGCGATATTAAAATGGAAATTGAATGAGCTTTTGCAAAACAAAAGCAAAAAAACACTGTGCAGCCAACCGGCTGCACAGTGTTTTTATATTCGGTTGATTGTTGATCAGTCTTCTTTAGCCTTGGAGAGCATTACGTTGGTGAGGATACCAAGGATAAGAGCAGTTGCGATGGATGTAATTGTAACAGCTCCGAAGGAGATGGTGAGACCGCCGATGCCGGCAATGAGGATTACGGAAGCTGTGAAAAGGTTCTTGTTCTGGTTGAGGTCGACCTGCTGGAGCATCTTAAGACCGGAAACAGCGATGAAGCCGTAGAGAGCTACGCATACGCCGCCCATTACGCAAGCGGGGATGGAATCGATGAAAGCAACCAGCGGAGTGACGAAGGAGAGAAGAATGCAGCCGATAGCAGCAGCGGTGATGGTGAGTGTGGAAGCGTTTCTTGTGATAGCAACGCAGGCAACGGATTCACCGTAGGTGGTGTTGGGGCAGCCGCCGAAGAATGCGCCTGCAATGGAGCCAACGCCGTCACCGAGGAGGGTTCTTGCAAGACCGGGCTCTTCGAGGAGATCACGGCCGATGATGGTGGAGAGGTTCTTGTGGTCGGCAATGTGCTCAGCAAATACAACGAAAGCAACGGGAACGTATGCAACGAAGATTGTGAGAACGTAGGACCAGGAGAGCTCGCCAATGCCCTTGAAGGCTTTGATGAAGGTGAGATCGGGAATGCTGAGGAAGGT
>JAFSHJ010000084.1 GCA_017440425.1 Oscillospiraceae bacterium
GCTTGCAGATGACACGGAAGATGGCGGAGGAGACCGCATCGGAGGTGTATTTCTGTGCAGCGCTGTATTTTATAACGATGCCCGCATTTATCTTGACAATGTGGTTGGGGTCGGCATATTCGGGATGGTTGGGATGGATGGCGTGAGCGTTATCGCAGGAGACCATGAAGCTGTTGCTCAGCATGCAGCGGTGAGCGGAGCGGTCAAAGCCGAGGGTAGCGGAAATGCGCTCAAGAGTATCCGAGAGGAAGGTGGAGTTTGCACCCTGCTTGGTGGAGCTTCCCACCTCTTCATTGTCGAAGATGCAGCAGACTGCGGCAGAGGTGAGGTCTTTTGAGGGAGAAGCATCGATAAAAGCTTTAAGAGAGCCGAAAGCACACTGCAGGTCATCAAGGCGGGGAGCGGAAATGAGTCCGTTGAACTCAACACCCTGCTGGGGGTTATAGACAAAGAGATCTGTGGTGAGGATATCCTTATCATTCACTCCTGCGGCAGCGGCAACCTGAGTGAGCAGCGGTGATGTTTCGCCTGCAATTCCAAGGAGAGGGAGCATATCCACGGCAGCATTGTAGGCAAAGCCGTCGTTGGCGCTGCGGTTCATGTGTATTGCCACGGAGGGGATGACAGCGGCGGGAGCTTTCAGGTCAACAAGACGGGATTCAATGCCGCCGTCTGTGGTGACGGTAATGCGCCCCGCAACCGAAAGGGGTCTGTCAAACCAGGTGGCACAGAGCATACCGCCGTATTTTTCGGTGGAGAGCTTGATATAGTTTTCACCCGAAAGTGTGGTGTTTTCCTTAATTTTAAGGCAGGGTGCGTCTCCGTGTGCGGCGGTTATCATATATCCGCCGAGAGGTGCCGTGGGAAGGCGGAATGCGATCAGCGAGGATGCATTTCTTGTGACATAGTAACCTTTGCCCGGTTCAAGCTGCCAGTTTTCGACTTCACAAAGCCCCGTGTAGCCTGCTTCATCAAGAAGCTTTGCGGAATGAGCCACGGTGTGATAGGGTGTGGGGCAGGCGGAGATATAATCAAAGAGTTTTTGGTTCACGGTAAATTCCTCTTTTCGTTTTATTGTTGAGAAAGGGATAGTCTAAGCTTCTTTTTAGCCGAGTGGAGGGCAAAGAGATAGAGAATAAACTGTGCCACAAAGGTTATCGCCCAGGAGACGAGATAGGAGACGTAGATATTTTCAATGGTGTGGTACTGGGGTATCTGGAAGATGGTATATGCCCAGCCGATGCGGACTCCGCAGACACCGATGAGCGAGATGACCATAGGCGGAACAGCCAGACCCATTCCGCGTATAACGCCGCTCATAACGTCCATCATTCCGCAGATGGCGTGGAAGATGGTGAGGTAGGACATACGGAGAAGTCCGTATTTGATAGCTTCGTCTATGTTTGCCTGAACGGGGTCGGAGATATAAAGTGAGAGAAGCTGCTCGCCAAAGGCATAGCAGAGAAGACCAAGGGCGGTGCCGAGAACGATAACGGAGGCAAGTGAGATAAAGACGACCTTGCCGATGCGGTCGAACTTTTTGGCACCGTAGTTTTGTCCCGTAAAGTTGAGTGCCGACTGATGGAATGCATTCATAGCTATGTAGATAAAGCCGTCGATGTTGCCGGAGGCAAAGTGTCCCGCAAGCAGCAGATCGTTGTTGAAGGAATTAACGAAGGACTGAAGAATTACGTTGGAGAGCGCAAACATACAACCCTGAAAACCTGCAGGCAGACCGATACGCATTATTCCGAGAAGGGTTCGTCCGTGAATGTGCAGCTGTTTAAGGTTAAGTTGGCAAACGTCCGTGCGGCGCATAAGAGCTCTTATTACCAGCACGGCAGAAAGAGTTTGGGAGATAGCTGTGGCAAGTGCAACACCGTCAACATCCATTTTGAAGAGAATGACAAAGACAAGGTTGAGTGCAACATTGATCACTCCGGCAATGGTGAGATAACGCAGGGGAGTCTGTGTGTCTCCCGCGGCACGGAGAATGGCGGCACCGAAGTTATAGATCATGGTGGAGGTCATTCCGCAAAAATAGATTTTCATATATTTTGTGGCAAGGGGAAGCAGGTTTTCTGTGGTGCCCATCAGGGTGAGAAAATATTCCGCTCCGAAAATGCCGATGACTGTGAGCAAAATGCCTGCTATGAATGCGGCAGGGATGGAGGTGTGTATGGTGCGGTGAACGGCATCGGGGTCTTCCGCACCGATAGCCTGGGCGGTCTTAACACCTGCACCCACAGAAAGTCCGATGAACATATTGACTATCAGGTTTATCAGTGCGCCGGTAGAGCCGACAGCGGCAACTGCAAGTGCGCCGATATCGCTGAATCTGCCCACAACTATAAGGTCTGCCGCATTGAAAAGCAGCTGCAGCACCCCTGTAAAAATTATGGGAATGGAATAGAGCACGATCTTTTTAAAGAGAGGTCCCTCGGTCATGTTCATGTTTGCGTTGTTTTTCATGGGTCAACCTCCGTGAAAATGCGGGTCAAAGGGTGGATGCGTTTTTTAGAAGTTTTTTCTTTGCAGAGTGCAGGGTGATGAGATAGAGGACAAGCTGTGCAATAATTGTAAGACACCAGGAGATGGGATAGGAGACATAAATGCTCTCGATGGTGTGGTATTGCGGTATCTGAAAAACTGTATATATCCAGCCCACACGGAAAACACAGACACCGATGAGCGAAATTATCATCGGCGGAAGTGCAACGCCCATTCCGCGGATAACACCACTGAAAACATCCATTATTCCGCAGAGAAAATAGGGCAGCAGAACATAGAGCATTCTGGTGAGACCGAAGCTTATGGCTTCCGCAACATTGGCTTCGATGGGGTCGGATATATAGATGGAGAGGAGCTGCTCACCGAAGGTGTAGCACAAAGCTCCGAGAGAAAAACCGAGGATGGATACACACACCAGACAGATGAGCAGAATTTTGCCGATGCGGTGGAATTTTTTTGCGCCGTAGTTTTGTCCCGTAAAGTTGAGGGACGTCTGGTGGAATGCGTTCATAGAGACATAGACAAAGCCTTCAATGCTGGCCGATGCGGATTGACCTGCCAGCAGCAGATCGTTGTTGAAGGAGTTGACGGAGGACTGAATGATAACATTGGAGAACGAAAACATACAGCTTTGAATACCTGCGGGGACACCGATGCGCATAATTTCGAAAAGGGTGCGTCCGTGGATACGCATCTGCCTGAGATCAAGTCGGCAGGCATCCGTGCGGAGGATAAGGGCTCTTATAACAAGCACAGCCGAAAGGGTCTGTGAGATGGCGGTGGCAAGCGCAACACCGTCAACGTCCATTTTAAAGAAAAGAACAAAGATGAGGTTGAGCGCAACGTTCAGAACGCCTGCAATGGTGAGATAGCGCAGGGGAGATTTTGTATCTCCTGCGGCACGAAGAATGGATGCACCGAAGTTATAGATCAGGGTGGCAGTGATGCCGCAGAAATATATCTGCATATATTTTGTTGCAAGGGGGAGCAGATTTTCCGTGGTGCCCATCAGGGTGAGAAAATATCCCGAGCCCAAAACGCCGATAACTGTGAGAATGATTCCGCATATTGCCGCGGCGGGGATGGAAGTGTGGATTATGCGGCGGATCGAATCCGGTTCGCCTGCACCGATAGCCTGAGCGGTTTTTACACCCGTGCCCACAGAAAGACCGATGAAGGCGTTGACAAGCAGGTTTATCAGTGAGCCGGTGGAGCCGACAGCGCCTACCGCAAGGGTGCCGATGGAACTGAATCTGCCCACCACAATAAGGTCTGCCGCATTAAAAAGCAGCTGCAGCACACCGGTCAATATTATGGGAATGGTATACAGTACGATCTTTTTGAAAAGAGGTCCTTCGCACATATCCATATTGTTGTTTCGCATTTTTACCTCCAAAATGAAACAGAAGAGCGAATGGGTCAGGGAACGGAAAAATATTTTTTGGTAAAGTGGTTGGGAGCTTCGGGATCGGGAGCGGGAAGTCCCATCTCAAGGATGTATGCATCCAGCGCCTCGGAGCCCACCAGCTTGCGGATGAAACCGCTGAAGCGTGCAGCATAGAGAGCATGGTCGAGGTTGGGTGAAAAGCTGCGGAAAAATTTGAGCTCCTCTTCTTTTACATCTGCAAAAGAACCGTTGAGCGGAGCGGGCAGCGGCAGTCGGCGGGTGATGCCGTCAAGTCCCGCCTCAATGAGTAGGGCAAGGGCGGTAAAGGGGTCGGCTGCGGGGGCTGCAAGGTTGAGGGTGATGTCTCCACGCTTTTTGGGAGAATATATGAGCTGTGAAGTATCTTTTTCGGACCAGGTTATGTATTTGGGAGCGCCAAACTCTCCAAAGCGGCTGTAGGTCTCGGTGAGAGGGAAGAGAAATGCGGAAAGCTCGGAAATTTTGGAATCCAGTCCGGCAATGAAGCTCTCGGTGCATTCCGCAGATGAGGGAAGTCCGTTTTTGTCACGCAGAGAGAGGGCAAGCATAAGCGGTGCTGTGGGAATATCGGGATGGTTTGAAACGGCGGCATAAAGCAGCTCTGCCGCTTCAAATGGGTCGAGATAGCCGTCAAAAAGCTCGGATGACGGAAGGGTAGGAAATTCAGCCCAAAAAAAGATGGATACCCCAAGCTTTTCGGCAAGAGAGACCGCATTTTCAAGAAGCATTTTATTGTTTGGAAGCAAGGGGATGCCGGCTGCGGCACCATTGGAAGGGGACATAAAAACCTCCGTAAAGAGTTGAGATATGAATAATGTAATATTTAGTTGCTGTGCAAAATACACCACCCTATATTTTACACCCAAAGGGGCATTTTTTCAAGTGGTTTAAAAGAAAACATATATAGATAAAAAGCATGACAGCCGGCAGAAAAAAGTCAACTCGCTCAAAAACACTATTTTGCGTTTGGCTATTGATTATTTTGAATTAAAGTGATAAACTGATTATAAATGTATAAAAAATACATATTGGGGAATTTTGTGTGGTTAAGTAATAAAGTGTGTGAAGGATGGTTATATTTATGAAAGAGAGTCCTATTCTGGGATTTTATAATATTTCTGTGGTTTTGACATATGCAGGTCTTGCGGCAGCGGTGCTGGGGATCTTTGCAGCCTGTGGAGGTCACGGAATTTTTGCATTGGGATGTCTGCTTTTTTCCGGTGTGTGCGATATGTTCGACGGAAAAATTGCACGCAGAACAAAGCGCTCAGAAGATGCCAAGGTCTTCGGCATACAGATAGATTCTCTGTGTGACCTTGTCTCCTTCGGCGTGCTTCCCGCAGTTATCTGCCAGTGTTTTTTCATGAACGGAATATTCGGCACAGTCATTTCTGTGCTGTTTGTGCTTGCTGCAGTCATAAGACTTGCCTATTTCAACGTAACGGAGGAAAAGCGCCAGCAGGAGACCAACGAAAACAGAAAATATTATCAGGGTCTCCCCGTAACCAGCATTGCGCTGCTGCTGCCGCCGGTATATCTTGTTGTTGAACAGCTCGGCAAGGCAAGCAATGCAGTGATGACCGTGTTTATGCTTTTGGTGGCGGTTTTGTTTGTTGCCAACTTCAAAATTAAAAAACCGGGCAAAATTGCAAGTGCGGTGATGATAGTCATCGGTGCCGCAATAATCGTCTGTTATTTTGTTTTCTTCAGGTAATCTGTTGTTCGGGAGGAACCTTTTCGGAAAATGGGTACATTTATTAAACGGATATTTCAAGGCATAATCATTGGCGGAGGCGCAATTCTTCCCGGCATCAGCGGCGGAGTTTTGTGTGTCACATTCGGACTTTATCAGCCGATGATGGAGGTGTTTGCGCACCCGAGAACCGCTTTGAAAAAATATTTTAAAATGTTTATTCCGGTGGTGATCGGCTGGGCGCTGGGCTTTTGGGGATTTGCCAACCTGGTGGAAAAGCTGTTTTCCGCAAATGCGGCGGTGGCTGTCAGCATATTTATCGGTCTCATCATCGGTTCTTTCCCGTCGCTTTGGAAAGAGGCGGGCAAATGCGGACGCAGCAAGGGTTCGTGGATAGGTCTTGCGGCAAGCTTTGCCGTAATGTTTGGCTTTTTTGTGCTGCTTGGAACAAACGACAAGGTGCTTTCCATCAAGCCGAACATCTGGTGGTTTGCGGTTTGCGGAGTGCTTTGGGGATTGAGCCTCATCATTCCGGGTATGACGTCCTCCTCCACGCTGATATTTTTAGGCTTGTACGGTCCCATGACGGCGGGCATCTCTGCGTTTGATATGGGCGTGCTCATTCCAATGGGGATAGGCATTGCGGTAACCATTATCGGTTTGGCAAAGGCCGTCAACTATTTCTTCGAGAAAAAATATTCCATCGCATTCCATTGCGTAATAGGTTTTGTCATTGCATCCACGCTGGTCATCGTACCCCTCGAGTTTTCCGGCATCGGAGAGGTGCTGCTCTCTGTGGGCGGATGTGCCGCAGGTGCTGCCGCAGCTTATTTTATGGATAAGCTGGGAACGGGAAAAGAGAAAGAGACCGAATCAAAATGAAATAATAAAAACGGAGCTGAGTGGCTGAACTCGGCTCCGTTTTTTTGTGTGACATTAAAATTTATTTCCACCAATAATGCTTGAGGGATTCCGGCATCATCTCGTAAAGTGCATCGGCAGCGGCAGAGGGGTCGATGTGATAGCGCTGGAAGATGATGTTGCGGTAAACGGCGCAGATGCCGTTGCAGAAAACGTCTACCTGCAGCTCTTCAACCGGGGTGAAACCGTTGCCGCCGCGGTTGAGACGGGTTATTTTCAGCGCAGTCTCGTAGTAATATTCATAAATAAAGTTGCTGAGCGAGTTAAAGCCGGTGCTTTCCAGCGCACGGCGGAAAATTTTAAGGTTTCGCTGTCCGTGGTCGAAAAGATGGTAGCAAAGATCGCGGTAATTTTTGCTTTGCTCCGGTTGGATATAGTAATCCAGCGCCATTTTGTAGTTGGCGTTCATCACGTCGTATTTATCTTTAAAGTAGCGGTAGAAGGTGGAGCGGCTGACTCCTGCCTCCTGCATGATCATATCCACGGAAATTTTGTGGAAATCTATGTTGGTTATAAGTCTGTTGAATCCGGCGATAATAGCATTGAGGGTACGGTTTACCATTTGCTTTCTCCCATGGCACAATTTTAATCTATTATATCACGATGAAACAAAAGAGTCAATTTGTTTCAAGATTTTATTTTAAATTGGCATTATAATATAATTGTAGAATTTTGCAGAAACGGAACTTAAGGCTATGCACGAACTTGGAGTGCTGACCCGTGCGCTGGAGAGAGTGCAGCGGACAGCAGATGAAGCGGGAATAGAACAGGTCAAAACCGTGACCCTGGAGGTGGGGAAGAGCAGCAGCTTTGTGCCTGCCTATTTTGTCAAACTGTATCCTGCCGCAAGGGAGCTCTATACGGCGACAAAAAATTCGGAGCTGAAGATAGAGATGGTTACGGGAAACGGACTTTTTATAAAGGAAATAGCATACTGAAAGGGTTAATACATAATGGAAGAGAAAATGCAGGCAAGCAATATTACTGAATCGGGAAAGGTGCTTTATCATGACGGGGAGCGCCTTGACCGCAAAGAGGTTGGTTTTCCGCCGTATAAAAACAAATCCAACGGTCTTGGAATATACAACTGGCTGAAAGAGCACGTGATATATATGTCTGCCGACCGCTGGCCGTTGGCACTTAAGCTTTACAGAATGTTTATCCGCTTTTCCGTGTGGATGAAGCAGGGCGGACTGAAATCCAAAATTTATAAAAAGGGAATAATGCTCTATCCCGATATGGAGACACACACCTCAACGGTGGTTATGCCGCTGAAGGTGGATGTTGAGGAGCAGGATGAGAAAACGCTTCCCATCAACCTGGATCTTTCGGGAGATGGCGAAAAGGTGGTCGTGCCGCTGGATATCATCAGAGCCAGCCTGAAAAAGGCGGATTTTATCGGCGGAATGGACTCCTGCCTCTGCCGTGAGGCAAACGACTGCAAGGATTATCCCCACGGCTTGGGCTGTCTGTTTTTGGGCGAGGCAGGTAAGGTTATAGTAAAGCACAATCTGGGCCGTCAGCTGAGCTATGAGGAGGCTTTGGAGCGTGTGGATGCTGCCGCCGAAGCGGGACTTATGGGTCAGGCTGTCTGGGTAGAGGTGGAACAGCTTCTCTGGGGCATTCGCAACGACCAGATGGACAAGTTTTTGGAGATTTGCTTCTGCTGTCCCTGCTGCTGCATCGCAATGCGTCTTGCACGCAATGCCACCGATGCGGAGCGCCACCGTTTCCATCCCGCAGGCTGGACTGCTGTGCCGGACCGTACGGCCTGCGTCGGCTGCCGCCAGTGTGTTTCCGGTCCCAACGGATGTCCCGTTGAGGCAATAAGCTTCGGTGAAGACGGCAAGGTGATGATAGACCAGGAGAAGTGCGTTGGCTGCGGAATCTGCAAAAACCACTGCAAGCCGGGAGCAATAAAGATCAAGCAGACAATGCCTATGAGAGCGGATCTCCACGAATATTTCCTGAAAGATTATAATCTTGACCTTAAAATATGGAGAGACGAGTGATGGATGAACTGAAAATAATAGAACTCCGTGAGAGTATATTTGAAGATAACAATGCGGATGCGGAGCTTTTGCGCCGTGAACTTACGGAAAAAGGAACCTTTTTCATCAACCTTATGTCTGCCCCGGGTTCGGGAAAGACAAGCACTCTGCGTGCGCTGATCCCGCTGCTGAAAGAGAAGTTTACCGTGGCCGTTATGGAGGCGGATATCGATTCTTCCGTGGATGCGGAGGCAATAGCAGAAACGGGTGTGAAGTGCATTCAGCTCCACACGGGAGGTATGTGCCATCTGGATGCGGATATGTGCCGCCAGGGACTCCGTGAGCTGGACTGCGACGGATTGGATCTGGTGATTTTGGAGAACGTGGGCAACCTTGTCTGTCCGGCAGAGTTCGACACGGGTGCTCACCTGAATATGACAATTCTTTCCGTGCCGGAAGGTCACGATAAGCCGCTCAAATATCCGCTGATGTATGAAAGCTGCAGCATTTTGGCTGTCAACAAAACAGACGTGCTGCCCTGGTTCGATTTTGATATGGATAAACTGCGTGACTATGCTGCAATGCGAAACCCCGATATCGAAATAATACCTGTCTCTGCCAAGACGGGAGACGGCATTGCAGAGCTTGCGGAGCGGATAATAGGCAGAGTGAGCGGTCACAGCAAATAAAACGGTTATAATTGCAGCAAAACCACAGTCGGCAGACTGTGGTTTCGTTTTTTAATATATCAGCAGGTGAGGCGCTCCAGCCAGGATTCGAAAATTTTGATATGCTCCAGTTCGTCGGAGATAATATATTCGAGCACGGCTTGTGCAGACGTATTTTTTATCTGACAAATGTGCAGGCGGTAGGCGGCAACGGATTTTTGCTCGTCTTTAATGTTTTCCATCAGCAGATACTGCAGGTTGCGGCTGTAGTTCACCCGGTTGCCGCACCAATAAGACTCTCTGCTGTGCTCCAAATTGCGGAATTTCGGGTCGCCGCCCAAGTTTACGATAAGCTCTCCAAGCAGCTTAAGGTGCTGCATCTCTTTTACTGATACAGCCATAAGGTCGGAGGCGAGCTCGGGGTGTGTCTTTTGCAGAATGAGGTGCTGATAAAAATATTTTGCCACAGCCGAAAACTCGCTGAGGCTGCCGGCAAAATCGTTGTATAAAACAGCGGCATAGGCGGGATTGCGCTCAAAAGTCTCGGTGGAGGGGGCAGGGTGATGTGAGTTGGGATTGTTCATGTGTATCGTCCTCTCAATGTTGTGTTTGGTTTGGGTTATACCTTTCTATTCTATGCGGTTTTTGCGGAATTAGCACAGCGGCGCCGCTTTTAACTCGCTGCCTCTACGCGGCCAAGCCTTCAAAACATAATATGTTTTGAAGCGGCGCACCTGCGCCGAAAAACGCAGAGCGTTTTTGCTTGGCCGCGGTCAGAGGTGAGAGTGCAGCGGTGCCGCATATGGTGCAGGGGAAATCTTTTTTCAAAATACCCCTTGCCAATAAAGTGAAAATGATGTATGATAAATATAAAGTGATGAAAACGATTACAAAATAGGAGTGATCATATTATGAAGTTAGGTTTTGCAAGTGCTATATTGCCGGATCTCAGTTTTGAAGAAGTCTATGATTTTGCAGCAGAAAACGGATTTAAATGCGTTGAGACAATGTGCTGGCCAAAGGGCAAAGCGGAACGCCGCTATGCAGGAGTAACACACATTGACGTTGCAACACTCACAGATAAGCAGGCAGAGGAATACAGAGCCTATGCCGACGAAAAGGGTGTTGAGATAAGTGCAATTTCCTATTATCCCAATCCGCTTGATTCTGACCTTGAAGCAAGAAACACCTATATCGAGCATATCAAGGCCTGCATTGTTGCGGCCAAAAAGCTTGGCATCCGCAACATGAACACATTCATCGGCAGAGACTATCAGAAGTCCGTGTCCGAGAATATGGCGGAATTTAAAAAGGTATGGCCGGATATAATAAAATTTGCAGAGGAACAGGATATACGCATCGGTATTGAAAACTGCCCGATGCTCTTCAGCAACGACGAGTGGCCCGGCGGAAAGAACCTTGCCATCTCCCCGAAGATCTGGCGCGAAATGTTTGCGGAAATAGACAGTGACCATTTCGGACTCAACATCGACCCCTCCCATATGTATTGGATGCAGATGGATTACATAAAAC
>JAFSHJ010000085.1 GCA_017440425.1 Oscillospiraceae bacterium
CAGGATGATGCCACAGCGCCGCAGTAACCAATATTCCTCCTGCGGTGAAAGCCACTGCACTTGCTATTGCCGCACCTACAACTCCCCATCCCGCACCCGGAATAACCATTTTAACCGAAAACAGCTCTACCGTTCTGGTTTCGTAGATGAAGAAAAAGTTGAGCACCACGTTTATTATGTTCATCAGGACCCCCACACGCATGGGTGTTTTGGTGTCCCCTGCCGCACGCAGCACCGTTCCGAATATTATTGTAGCTGTTCTTGGCAGCATTGGCAGATAGAGTATGAAAAAATATTTTGTGGCAAGCGGACGGATATGGCTTTCCACCTGCATAAGTGTAGGCACAATGCCGCTAACCGAAATCGCCACCGCTGTAAAAAATGCTCCGCAAACTATTACCGCAAGCACAGCCTGCGATACCACTCTTTTGGCCTTTTCTTTCTCTTTTGCGCCCATTGCCTGGGAAATAAATGCTAAAAAGCCTACTCCCACGGCGGACACCGTGCTGCCAATAAGCCAGTTTATCGTTGTTGTTGAACCAACCGCCGCAGTTGCCTCCGTTCCAAGGGAACCAACCATCGCCATATCGATATACTGCACCGCTGTCTGCATAAGCTGTTCAAGCATTGTCGGCCAGGCAAGCAGCATTATTGTGTGCAGCAGCTCCCACGGCATATTTAAAAAGCTTTTCTTTTCCGTTTTTTCGTTCATTCTCTCACACATAAGCCTTCTGCGCTGCAAACTTATTTCTCAATGTTCAGCCACTCTTTTTTCAGCATTGAATATTGAACCATATCCCAGAATTCTCCACCCTTGCTTTTAAAAGCGCCTCTTTCCACGCCTTCCTGAAGAAATCCGCTTTTCTCGGCAACTCTTCCCGATGCGTGATTTCCCTCTGCACGTCTTATGACTAAACGGTTGAAGCCCACCTCTCCGAAGAGAAAATCTCTCACTGCTGTAGCAGCTTCTGCGGTTATACCCTTTCTCCAATAATTATAACCTATGGTATATCCAATCTCTGCCCATTCGTTCTTTTCATCGATCAAAACAACGCCTATGCTGCCCACAACGTTGCCGTCCATTTCTATTATCCAATGATAGTAGTTTTCTTCAGCGTAGTGGGTGCACCATTCCGCTATAAGCGTTTTTGTCAGCTCCGGTGAACTATGCGGTGCCCACGAGAGGAATTTTGTCACTCTCTCGTCATTTGCCCAGTTATTATACATATTTTCCGCATCTTCAACATTAAATCTGCGCAATATCAATCGTTCTGTTTTAAGGGTTTGTGTTCCTTTATGATCAATCATCTGCTTCACTCCTGTACTATGGTTAAAATTACTTTTCCTCATTATAACACAACCAACCAAACTTATCAACTTTTACCCTCTTGCTGCATTTGACTTAAAACAGAAATTGTATTATACTATTGTTTGAAACAAAAACAATATATGTTTATTAAGAGGTATACACTATGGCTGACCATTACAATTATTATCCCCTCAAACAGTTTGCCGCAACAATAGCCGATTGCCTGGAGCTCCCACTTCCTCAAGAATATGCTCCTTCTATAGGTTGGGTTGCAAACATTTTAAAAGAACGCCTCGGCGGCACAGCTGACAGAGTTCTGCTCTATCATGCCGATGCTGTCGGAATGTATATGTGGCAGAAATACACCAATCTTTTTGCTCCTATCTATGCCCACACCTCCCTCTCGCTTCCTTTTGTGAGCACCGTTGAATCTGTAACTCCCGTTGCGCATGCATCCATGTATACCGGACTTGACCCAAAGGATCACGGAATCTGTACCTATATTCGTCCGCAGCTTACCTGCAGCACTATGTTTGACGAGCTTATAAAACACGGTAAAAAGGTGGCTATCGTTGCGCAGACGGACTCTACCTTCCTGCACATCTTCGCCGGCCGCGAGCTGGATTATTTTGAAGAACCCAATGCCACAACCATTCAGGAAAGAGTGCTAGAGCTAATCGCTCTTGATAAATACGACGTTATCAGCATCCACACCTTTGAATATGACGATGCCGCCCACCACTACGGTCCCGAATCCAAAGAAGCACTCAATGCCATCTCTATTGAGGCGCAGGGTTTCAGCGATATTGTTGAACAGCTTAAAAAATTCAAAGGTGACCACCGTGTTCTCTACACCTATTCTCCCGACCACGGTCAGCATCTTATGGCAGGAGGAAATGGTGCTCACGGCTCTAAAATGATCGAAGACATGAATATTC
>JAFSHJ010000008.1 GCA_017440425.1 Oscillospiraceae bacterium
ACCGAGGACGTTGTGCATATGTGCGACGGCGACAGCATTGCCACCGGAATCGACGTTGTCAAGATCATGGAGATATCCAAACGGCTTCAGGAGCTTTTGGGACACAAAATGGAAAGTTATGTTCTGCGTGCAGGAAGATCGGACGACCTGATCGCCGCAAACCAAGATAAATAACAGCAAAAGAAAGAGGGACCACTATGAACATAAATAAACCCGTTATCACCGTCGGCACCGTTGGCGCAGGCTACGCTGCAAGACTTCACGGCAACGGCTATGCCCGTGTTTCCGGCATCACCGTCCGCCTCAAGACCATCTGCGATGTAAACCTTGAGCTTGCCAACAGCGTTAAAGAGCAATATGGCTACGAAAACGTCACCGACAACTACGATGCTATGCTGGCAGACCCCGAGATCGACGTTATCGATATCGTTACACCGCCCTTCCTCCATTGCCCTATGGCCATCAAGGCTCTCAAAGCAGGCAAGCACGTTATCTGCGAAAAGCCGCTGACCGGATATTTCGGCGAGAAGGGTGAAGAAAACGTAGGCTTCACCAACAAGGCCCATATGTTCAAAAAGGTTATGGAAGAGATGGACCAACTCAAAGAGGTCATGGCTTCCACCGACCGCAAGTTTATGTATGCGGAAAACTTTGTATATGCAACACCGGTGCAGAAGGCTGCTGAAATAATCCGCGCAAAGAAGAGCAAGGTGCTGTTTATGAAGGGTGAAGAGAGCCTCAAGGGCTCCAGCTCCCCCGTTGCAGGCAAATGGAACAAGACCGGCGGCGGCATTCTTGTCCGCACCGGCACCCATCCCCTCAGCGGAATGCTTTGGCTGAAACAGCAGGAGGCCGCCGCAAGAGGCGAGACCATCACCGTTAAATCTGTCAGCGCCGACGTTGGCGTCACCTCTGCCTGCCTCACCGAGCACGAGCACCGCCACATTACCGCACGTCCCGAGGACGTTGAGGATTACGCCGCCGTTACAGTCACCTTCTCCGACGGCACAAAGAGCCTCACCATCGCCAGCGACACCGTTCTTGGCGGCTCCAAGAACTACATCGAGGTCTACAGCAACGACAGCTCCCTTATGTGCAACATCACCCCCACCGACGTGCTCAACACCTATTTTCTGGATGAAGAGGGGCTGGACAACGTCTATATCTCTGAAATGCTGCCTGCAAAGCTTGGCTGGAACAAGGCCTTCGTCTCCGACGAGGTCATCCGCGGATATATGGGCGAGCTTCAGGACTTTATGGAGGCTGTTGCCTACGACCGCGCTCCCGCTTCCGATTTCTCCCTCGCCTATGAGACTACCCGCATTATGTATGCCGCATATCAGTCCGCAGAAGAGGGCCGCCGCATAGATTTTGAATAATTGATTGCGCAATATAAAAATAAGAACAGTCGCAGCAGCTATCCGCCGTGACTGTTGTTGTCTAAAAACAGTATCAACCTTAGCCTCGTGTGGCTTTGCGATATAAAGTGGAGACCAATGAACAGAGACGAAATATTAAAAACCAACAAACTTTACTGGGACACCTATGCTGATCTTTGGTTTGGCGCCACAGCACTCCCCACCTACGGCGTGCATTTTGTAACTGAAGACGACCTTCATCTGTTCGGTGACGTTTCCGGCAAAAAAATGCTTGAGATCTGCTGCGGCAGCGGACATTCCCTGAAATATCATGCCGACAGAAACGCAGGCGAATTGTGGGGCATTGATTTCTCACACAAGCAGCTGGAAAATGCCAAACGTTATCTTGCCGAAAACGGTTACTCTGCCAATCTTATATGTTCGCCGATGGAAGCCGACGCAGACATTCCGAAAGATTATTTTGATTTCGTATATTCCATTTACGGCATCGGCTGGACCACCGATCTTGACGGCACCTTTCAAAAGGTGGCTTCCTATCTAAAAAAAGATGGCTTCTTCATCTTCAGTTGGCATCATCCGCTCCACTACTGCATCACCTGCTCCCCCGCCGAAGAGAATGGCGGCAACACTTTGGTGATGAGCAAAAGCTATTTTGATGAGTCTTATTTCAAAACAGCGGTAGACGGCAGTGAAATTCTGTTGTGCAACCGCAAAATCTCCACATATATTAACGCTTTGGCAAAAGCGGGATTTGTAATTGAGCAGATGGTTGAACAGACCGACGATGTCACGATGAACGCGGAAGGAACCATCAGCACCAAGATGAAAAAAGCAAAAATGCACCCTATTTCCGTTTTATTCAAGGCGCGTAAGCTGTAAAACACACAAAAATCCTCCCCGAAAATATAACTTCGGGGAGGATCAACTTTTTTACGATTATTTGCTGAGCGATACGCGGATCAAACACCGGAATATGCTGCAAAGCCTGCATCTACCGGAAGTACAATTCCTGTGACAGCACTTGC
>JAFSHJ010000086.1 GCA_017440425.1 Oscillospiraceae bacterium
CGGAGAAATCGAGAACCTTGAAAGCATCGATGGAGCAAAGAGTGCCGATAACTGTGAAGATAGCAGCAACAGCATAACCTGCAACGATACCGATGATGAAGGGGATGAGCTTGGTCATCTTTTTGCCGTAGCTGGAGCAGAGCATTGTTACAGCAAGGGTTGCGAGACCGCAGATGAGTGTTACGTAGGGAGAAGCGAGCATAGCGTCGCCTACTTTAACGTCACCCTTGAGGAGGTCGCCGATAGCATTTCCTGCCAGGGAGAGACCGATGATGGCAACTGTCGGGCCGATAACAACTGCGGGCATGATCTTGGCGATCCACTTAACGCCTACAAACTTAACAACTGTAGCGAGGATAATATAGACAAGACCTGCGAAGCAAGCACCGATGATGAGACCGAGCCAGCCGAGATACATGGAAACGCCGCCTGCAAAAGCAGCAAACATGGAGTTAATGAAAGCGAAAGAAGAGCTGAGGAAAACGGGACTCTTTCTTCTTGTGAAAAGCTGATAAACCAATGTGCCGACGCCTGCGCCGAACATTGCTGCTGCGGGGGTAAGACCGTTCTGAACGATCATAGGAACTGCGATGGTTGCTGCCAAAACTGCCAGCATCTGCTGAATAGCAAATACGATAAGCTGACCGAACTTGGGCTTGTCTTCAACATTGAAGGTAAGACGACTCATAATTTTTTGTTCCTCCATTTCATTTTCGGTCCGAAACATATAAAAATGTTGTTATTATTTCAGGCCGCTTAACTATTATTATATGATAATTGTTAATGATATGTCAAGGAAATGTGACAAAGTTTTTGTTTGTTTGACAAGGTTCATCACTTTGCATAAATGTTGGTGCAGATAATAAACAAAAAATATAGGAGAACGGGTTTGCCGTTCTCCTTGGTTTTAATGTTAACTTAAAGCTCTTCAATGTCTTCCTGGTCAACAGTCTGAATGCCCTTGGAAACGAGAGCTGCGCTGGCAGCGTTTGTATCTTCAACACGGAAGATCATGTAAGCGTGGTTTGCTTTTTTGCCGCCGAGGAAAGCGTACATATATTCAATGTTTACGTTTGCTGCTGTAAGCACCTGAAGAACCTGGTTGAGTCCGCCGGGAACATCGGGGATCACAACGCCGACAACGGGTGTTGCAGAGTGAACATATCCTGCATCCTTCAGCACGGTTGTTGCCTTATATGCATTGTCAACAATAAGGCGGACAATGCCGAAATCCTCTGTCTCTGCAAGAGAGAGTGCACGAAGATCGATATCGTTCTGAGCCAGAACCTCTGTCATTGCGTTGAGAGAACCGGGGCGGTTTTCTACAAATACGGAAATCTGTTTAATACTCATCTTATTGACCTCCTTTTATATTTTGCGCTTGTCAATTACGCGGACAGCCTTGCCTTCACTTCGTACAATGGACTTGGGAGCAACGAGGGTCACCTTGGCGGAAATACCAAGCATAGAACGCAGATCGTTTACCAAAACCTTCTGACGGCGATCGATCTCACCAAGGTTATCGGTGAACATTTCGGGAGTCATCTCAACATGGACATCGAGAGTATCGGTGGATTTTACGCGGTCAACAATGATCTGATAGTTGGCAGCATAGCCGTTGTTGAGAAGAACGGTCTCGATCTGGGAGGGGAATACGTTTACGCCGCGGATGATGAGCATGTCGTCGGAACGTCCCATGGGTTTGCACATCTTGATGTGTGTACGTCCGCAGGGGCAGGGCTCGCTGGAGAGCATGCAGATGTCACGGGTGCGGTAACGCAGGAGGGGGAAGGCTTCCTTGGTGATGGAGGTGAATACCAACTCACCCTTTGCGCCTTCGGGAAGAACTTCGCCGGTCTCGGGATCGATGATCTCGTCGATGAAGTGGTCTTCGTTGATGTGCATGCCGCTCTGTGCGGAGCATTCGAAGGAGACACCGGGGCCGGAGAGCTCGGTGAGACCGTAAATATCATAAGCTTTGATGCCGAGTGTATTCTGAATATCCTGACGCATCTCTTCGGACCAAGCTTCAGCACCGAAGATACCTGCTTTCAGGGGGATCTGATCGGGAGTGAGTCCCATCTCTTTCATGGTTTCACCAATGTAAGAAGCATAGGAAGGTGTGCAGCAGAGAATGGTTGCGCTGAGATCCTGAATGAACATGATCTGGCGCTCTGTGTTGCCGGAGGAGGTGGGAATGGTGAGGCAGCCGACTTTGTGGGAGCCGCCGTTGAGTCCGGGACCGCCGGTGAACAGTCCGTAGCCGTAAGAAACCTGGCATACATCATCTTTTGTGCCGCCTACAGCCGTAATAGCTCTTGCGCAGCAGTCTTCCCAAAGGTCAATGTCGTGCTGGGTGTAGAATGCAACAACACGCTTGCCGGTGGTGCCGGAGGTGGACTGGATGCGTACGCACTCAGAGAGCGGCTTTGCAAGCAGACCGTAGGGATACGCCTCGCGGAGATCGGCTTTGGTTACAAAGGGAAGCTTGTGGAGGTCTTTTGTTCCCTGGATATCATCAGGTGTAAGGCCGACAGCCTCCATCTTTTTACGGTAATAGGGAACATTATCCCAAACGTGCTTAACCTGTTTTACAAGGCGCTCATCCTGCCAGGCTTTGATCTGTTCTCTGCTGGCAGTTTCAATTTCGGGCTGATAATAGCGTTCCATAGAAAAGACTCCTTGGATATTAGAATTTGATACAGTAAACCTATTTGATACATTATACTATATATTAGTAGTTTATCACTTTTGTGTGTGAAAGTCAATAAAAATTTAGCTATTTTTGTTGCATCAAAATATGTAATAGTGAATAAACTTTGTGAGAAAATTCCCGATGGTAAATCGGCAGTCAGCGCTGCTTATAATAGAGCAGGCAATGGCAGAAGCCCTCAAAATCGGGATCCTTTATCTGTTCGCGGAACTCCTTGCAGATGCATTTGTTGTCTTCCGTGCGTGCAAGGCGGCAGGGGCAGTAGCCTCCGGTGCGCTCAAGTCCCTCTTTAACGGATTTTACTATCTCTTCGTCGGGGTTGAAAGTTATTTTCATGTTGTTATTCTCCTTTTGATGGCTGCAGCTTCAAGGTTTTTAGGTAGGCTTTTTGCTCCGCAGTGATCCGGAAGCTCTCAACAGCCTTTTGGATCGTTTTGTTGTGTGTACACACATCAAGACGGTTTTGCTCTATATAAGGCAGCACGGCATCATATTGCTTTGCAAGCGCCGTGGCAAAATACCACGCCACCATCATCCTGACATAATATTCATCAGAGCGTATTTCCGAGACGAACTGCGGATGTCTTGCATCAAAATGCCCGTCAAGATAATAGGTCATCAGCGCTTCAATTCCGAAACGTATCATATATGTATGTTCGGAGTACATCCATTTTATTGCCTGCACATCCAGCTCATCAAGGTGCTTTTTGAATATTTTGGGTCTCAGCGAATCGCAGACCGCCCAGTTGTCCACAAAGGGGAGGAATTTATTAAGTGCGGCAACGGTCTCACCGTAGTCGTCAAGCTGCTCAATAAGCAATGCGTGCAGCATGTTTTCCTCATAGTAGTAATGGGGAAGTGCGGCAAGAAAATCATCAACAGAGGGAGTGTAGCCATCAACGTGCCGGAAAATATCCTTTGCCAGCAGCCGAAGCCGTGGCAGCCTGATGCCTATAACCGTTTCTGCCGGAACATTTGGGATAAGCTTTGTGTGAAATTTGCGATACTCCGTATCCTGCAGCTCAAACAGAGCACTGAGGATATCTTTTTTTGCATTGCACATAGTTCAGCCCCCGAGTGACTTATTTTAAATGGGAAAAGAGCTTGCGGTAGGTGCCGGGGGACATACCGTTCTTCTTTTTGAAGCAGTTTGTGAAGTTGATCGGTGTCTTGAATCCCACTTTATAGGATATGTCGGACACCAGCATATCGGTGGAGATGAGCAGATGTTCAGCGTGGGTGATGCGCAGGTTTATCACATAGTGGTGCAGAGAGATGCCGTTGGCTGTGTTGAACATTCGGTTTATATAATAAGGATGGTAGTTCAGCGCAGCGGAAAGTGCTGTGCTGGAGAGATCACCGTCGTAGTTGGCTTTGATGTGCTTCAGTATGGCGGAGGTGTGGTTGTCTATTTTGCCGAACTCCGTGAAGGTGGATCTTCTGCGCAGAATATCAATTATGAGAGCTTTCAGCAGCGAGGAGTTCTTTTCGGCAGAATATCTGGAGGGAGAAAGGGTCTCATCCAGAATATCCTCCACTGCAGAGAGCATATCACCGCAGTTTGCCAGAATCATGGGGGAGTTGAGTTCGGGGGCATCGGTGAAGTCAAGCTGTCGGGATACGATGTCGGTTGGGGTGAGGTTTTCTGCAGGGATAATGCTGTAGGGCAGAAGGTATCCGCTGTTGTCAAAGGTGTAGTCAAAGCATACGACCGCCGCATCAAGGGAGGGAGAAGAGGTAAAACGGTAGATGGTGCCGGATTGCCAAAGCATTACAGTGCCGGCAGAGAGGGGATATTCGGTGTTGTTGACAAGGACGGTGCCGCTGCCGCCGATTATGAAAAAGAGACGGCAGTCGCGGGAGGAGAGTGTGTGCGAATTGGATGCTATTGTCATTTTGAATGCAGTTCTGACAAATGGATTGATATCCGATACCAACACTTGAATTACCTCCGTCTGCAAATTGTAGGAAAGGTGCGGTGTGTAAATTGACCAAGGTGCAAAGGATAAGGGGTTAACCGTTATATGTTAAAATATACCACTTTTCGGCGTAAATTTCAAGAAGTAAGGCATTCGAAAGGTGATCGAAGAGAAAAAACAAAACAAAAAAGGGTAAAATTATAATTTGAATTACATATTGATTGTTTTTTGCTTTAACTTTAAATTTTGTTTGTATTAAATTTGTGTTAATTTTGCACTAATTTTATAAAAGGTACTTGACATATCGGATATTGTATTTTATAATTAAAGCAAGAAAAAAATTAGGAGGAGATACCAATGGATAAATTACTTGAAAAAGTCTATGCCATGACACCTGCAGAAACAGAAGAATGTGCCAAACATCTTATGGTTGGCGGCGGTAGCCCCGGCCCGACCCTCATCGGTGGTAAAGGCATTTATGTTACCGATCATTCCGGCAAAACCTACATCGACTGTACTTCCCAGAGCTGGGCTCTCTATCTTGGATATGCTAATGAAGAGATCCGTGAGATCGTTCATGAGCACATGGGCCAGATGTCCCACATCCATCAGGGCTTCAACACTCAGGTAAGATATGCTCTCGCAAGAAAGCTTGCTGAGCTTGCACCTCCCAACCTCAACAGAGTATCCTTCACCGCTTCTTCCGGTCTCGCAATTGAAGCTGCTATCAAGCTCG
Organism: Oscillospiraceae bacterium; assembly: GCA_017440425.1. Classification (GTDB taxonomy): domain Bacteria; phylum Bacillota; class Clostridia; order Oscillospirales; family Ruminococcaceae; genus SIG526. The sequence goes on from JAFSHJ010000086.1 coordinate 5,369, forward strand.
CTCTCAAGAACGTTCCCGGTTCCAGAAAGGTTATCTGCCTTGATGAAGCTTATCACGGAAACTCCCTCACCACAGCTGCTGCTTCTTGGACCTCCACACAGGCTAAGGGCGAGTTCACCGGTGTTAAATCCTTCGTAAACGGCCTCAACGATATCTTCGTAAGAGTTCCCAACCCCTACACCTATCAGTGGAATAGAACTGATGATCCCGAAGATTGCATCGACTACTGCCTGTGGGCAATGGAAAATGCTATCCAGAGAGAAGTTGTTGGACAGGTTGCTGCTATTCTCGTAGAGCCCATCCAGGCTTCCGGCGGACAGATCATCCTCCCGAAGAGATATCTCCAGGGCGTAAGAGCACTTGCTGACAAGTACGGCTGCCTCCTCATCTTCGATGAGATCCAGACATACTGCCGCATCGGTGAGTGGTTCGCATACGGTTACTATGATGTAGAGCCCGATATCATCTGCCTCGGTAAGGCTATCGGCGGCGGCTTCCCCATGGCTGCTAACATCATCCACGACAGACTCATCGGCTTCTCCATGAACGCTGAAGAGCTCCACACCTTCGCTAACAACTCCGTTTCTCAGATCGCTGCTCTCAAGCAGATCGAGATCATCGAGAGAGACAACCTCCTCGAGAACACCAGAAACGTTGGTAAGATCCTTGGCGATGGCGTTAAGTCCATGATGAGCGCATATCCCGAAATCGGTGATGTACGTCAGGCTGGTCTCCACATCGGTATTGAAATGGTTGCTGACAGACAGACCAAGGTTGCACATCAGGGCGCTACCAAGATCAGAGCTATCGGTCTTGAAAACGGCATTATCCTCGGTACTGCCGGCTACAGAAAGAACATCCTCAAAATTAAACCGCCCCTCATCACAACTGCTGAAGAGGCTGCTGAGATCCTCAACCGTTGGGAAGCTTCCCTTAAGGCTGCTCTCAGATAATTTGAGCTTATAAAAAATACGATGCCACTCATAATTATGCGTGGCATCTATTTTTAAGAAAAGGAGATAATAAAAATGTTTGAAATATCCCTTAAGGGCCAGACCGCTCTTATCACAGGTTCCGCAAGAGGCATCGGCGCTGAGATCGCTCGCCAGATGGCTAAAGCAGGCGCTAACATTGTTATCAACTACATTCCCGTTCCTGCAGACCTGGAAGCTTATCCCGCACTTCTCGAAGAACTCAAAGGCTATGGCGTAGACGCTATTGCTTGCGAAGCTGACGTTTCCAACGAAGATCAGGTTAAGAGCATGGTTGCTGCTGCTAACGAGAAATTCGGCGGCGTAGATATCCTCGTAAACAACGCAGGTATCACTCCCGTTTCCGCATTCGAAGAAATGCCCACAGCTCTTTGGAAGAAGTGCATAGGCATCATGGCTGACGGTCCCTTCTATTGCACAAGAGAAGTTCTTCCCTATATGCTGGAGAAGAAATGCGGCAAGATCCTCATGATCACCACCAACTGCACAGTTAACGGCGGCGGCGGTTCCGTTGGTTATCCTGCAGCTAAGAGCGCTGCTGAGGGTATCGTAAGAACTCTCGTTAACGCTTACGCTGATAAGGGCATCCGTGCCAACATCATCCAGCCCGCAGTTATCGATACCGACCTCTTCCGTCAGAGATACAGCACCGATGAAGCTGTTGCTGAATACGGCAAAAAGCAGCCCGTTGGTCATGTTGGTAAGCCCGTTGATATCGCAAACGCAGCAGTATTCCTTTGCTCCGATAAAGCTGAGTACATCTGCGGTGCAACTCTCCCCGTTGACGGTGCAAGAACCTACTACAAGAAATAATTTATTCCAAACAGATACAGCCGTTGGATTTGATTCCGACGGCTGTTTTTTATTACACAAACAGTAAAAGGGGAGAGGAAACAACAACAGCCGCCCGGGTTTTCGGACGGCTGTAACTTTATTGTCTGTGTTATCAGAGAATGTTGGTCAGGTTGAATGCAATGATCAAACCGGAGAATACAATGGAAACAACGGAGCAAAGCTTGATGAGAATGTTGAGGGAGGGGCCGGCTGTATCCTTGAGAGGATCGCCTACTGTGTCACCTACAACAGCAGCCTTGTGCTGCTTGGAGCCCTTGCCGCCGTGGTTGCCTCTTTCAATGTATTTCTTGGCATTGTCCCAGGCACCGCCGGTGTTGGACATAAATATTGCCATAGCA
>JAFSHJ010000087.1 GCA_017440425.1 Oscillospiraceae bacterium
ATGGACGGTGAAAAGGGTCTGTTCAGGCTGACGGGGATAGCTGTCGGCGGACCTTACAGCATCACCTTTTCGGATGACACAGACAGCGTAACGCTGAAGGATATCTATGTGGGCGACCTTTGGCTTGCCGCCGGTCAGTCCAATATGCAGGGCGTGGGACACATGACCGCAGAGGATCACCTCATTGCCCCGGAGGCGCACGTCAGGGCACGGTATATGAGCGATGAATGGAAAGAGGCACATCCGTTGCTTCACCATCTTGAGCTGTCGGATGACCCCGTAGTGCTGCGCCACAAGGGAATGTCTGAACCACGTGCCGACCGCCGTCTGCCCAAATTGCCGCTGCCTGCACCCTGCAGAGGTGTTGGTCCGGGATACTTTTTCGCCAAGGAATTGTATGACAAAACCGGTGTGCCTCAGGGAATTTTGCCCTGCGGAATGGGCGGCTCCAATATGATATCCTGGGAACCCAACGGCGGGGACAACAACTACACAATGTCGATGCGCTATATTAAAAAGGCAGGCGGACGTGTCAGGGGCATCTTCTGGTATCAGGGCGAGGCAGAGACAAACGCTGCAGACAGTGAGCTTTTTGTTCAGCGCATGCAGCAGATGATAGCGAGCTATCGCAACGAGCTGGATGATGCAAAGCTTCCCGTAGTGCAGGTGCAGATATCCCACACAAACATTTACAATCAGGTGCACAATGCAGATTGGGACAGATATTGGTCGGTCATCCGAGAAAAACAGCGCAACCTGAAGAATGAGATACCCTATCTCGACACCGTGTTCAGCAGCGATGCCGAGCTGGATGACTGCATCCATCTCTCCTCCGATTCCTGCAAAAAGGTGGGCAGGCGTGCCGCAAGAAGCATGATGGCGCTGTGCGGTTGGGGAGGAAATATTGCTCCCGAATTCGACGGACTTTTTGTGGAGACGGATCACTTTGAGCCCACCCTCTGCAACGTCACCGTCAAATATAAAAATCTCGACGGAGCACTCTGTGCAGAGGGCAAACCCTGCGGTTTCTCCATAACCCTTTCCGAGGAGGAGGCTATTTCGGTCTCCCACGCAGGCATCAGCCGCGTTGTGCTCAACGGGGACAACACCGTTACCCTCCGCACATGGTATACTCTGGAGCAGATAGAGAAGGCTGCCCTTTGGTATAATCACAGCAACAACACCTATTGCAATGTTGTGGATGAAGGCGGAAATGCCATCCCTGCAATGGGTCCCATCAAAATTTCAGATTATTTTTCCAACAAATAGTAATATATTTATTAAATATAACAATTTGTATTGAAGAGAGGGTTGTAAAATGAAGTTATACATCAAAGAAAAGGTTTTCAGCTGGGGCGATAAATTCAATGTCACCGATGAGCTGGGCAGGGAAAGATACGTTGTTGAGGGTGAGGTATTCTCCTGGGGCAAAAAGCTGCATATATATGATATGCAGGGCAACGAAGCCGCATTTATCCAGCAGAAGCTGTGGACCTTCCGTCCCAAATACGATGTGTTTGTAAACGGTGAGATGATCGCGGAGATAATAAAAGAGATAAGCTTTTTTAAATCCTATTACACCGTTGAGGGTCTTGGCTGGGACGTTGAGGGCAGCTTTTGGGAGCACGAATACGAGGTCACCAAAAACGATGTGCCCATTGTGAGGATAAGCAAAGAGTGGATGACCTGGGGAGATTGCTACGAGCTGGATATCGCAGAGATAGCCGACGAGGTGGCAGCTTTGGCAGTTGTGGTCACCATAGACTGCATGATAGAAGATTCAAGCAACTGACACCTGCCGCAGAAACAGAGGTGCTTATGGAAGACAGCAGAGATATAAAGCTTAGCTATACCGAAAAAGGGGAAGGTTTTCCGCTGATTTTGCTCCACGGCAACGGGGAAAACGGGGAATATTTCGTCCGCCAAACAGAATATTTCTCCGCAAATTACCGTGTAATAGCCGTGGATACAAGAGGTCACGGCAAATCTCCAAGGGGCACAGCGCCCTTTTCCATCCGCCAGTTTGCGGAGGACCTGCGCTGTTTCATGGATGAGCTGAATATAGAAAAGGCGAACATTCTCGGCTTTTCGGATGGCGGCAACATTGCAATGCTGTTTGCGCTGAAATATCCGGAGCGGGTGGAGCGGCTCATTCTCAACGGCGCCAACCTGAACGCAAAGGGAGTTAAGTTTTCGGTGCAGCTTCCCATAGAGATAGGCTACCGCATAGCATCGCTTTTTGCAAAAAAGAGCGACGGTGCAAAGAAAAATGCGGAGATGCTGGGGCTTATGGTGAACGACCCAAATGTTGAAGCGGCAGAGCTTGCCAAAATTAAAGCAAGGACACTGGTTATTGCAGGCACAAAGGATATGATAAAGGATAAGCACACCAAACTCATCTATCACAGCCTGCCAAACGCAAAGCTGGTCATTCTTGAGGGAGACCATTTTATTGCCAACAAGCAGGCAGCGGATTTCAACAGAGAGGTTAAAGCATTCTTAAACGAATAAATTACTGCAAAAATAATTCAGCCCATTGGCAAAAGTCAACGGGCTGAATTTTATTGTTTCAAAAGGTTTTATGTGATATCAGAAAAAGAAGGAGAGACCGAAGGTGAACACAGAGAGAATGAGATCGAGGGTGAACTGAAATGCGGTTGCAATAACGGCAAGAATAATTCCCGCAACAGCTTTGCCCTTGGGTGCTCCGTTGGCATTGGCAATGCCGATGATGCCGGTGATTATGGCGGCAACACTTACAAGATAGAGGGGGTTAAGGATGAATGCAACGATTCCGCAAATCAGCGAAGCCAGCGCAACACCGTTGTTTTTGGGTTGCTGGGGAGGGGGATAAAATCCGTTTTGAGGAGTTTGATATTGGTTCATGGTCGTATAGCTCCTTTCAGTTTTGATGATTGAAGAGGACTGCTCAACACCATTATATAGGGATGATCGAAAAATGTCAATAAACAAAGGACAGAGAAGCTCATTCTCTGTCCTTTAAATTTGTGTCGGTCAAATCAGTTGATCTTTACGTTTTCCCAAAGGGTGTTGATGTAATCCAAAGTTTCTGCATCGAGGTTCTGGTATGCATACTGGTTGTAGAGTGCGGAGAAGCTCTCCATCTCGGGATAAAGAACAGCCATAGCTTCCTCACCCATATCTTCAATGTAGGAGGCATTGTTGTAAACAAGGCTGTTGGGGGATGCGTAGTAGGTGTATTCTGCGTTTGCTATAGCAGGCTCTTCGGAGAGCATATAGTTGATGAAGATCTCGGCAAGCTCCTTGTTCTTGGCGCAGGAGGGAATGCACATAGCATCAACATAGAGATTGGTGCGCTCGGGATAATAGAACTGCAGGTCAACGTTTTCAGCCTGGGCATCCACCATGGTGAAGTAGTCGCCGGCATAGTATGCGCCGATGGCAGCCTCACCGGCCTCCATCATGTTGTAAATTTCATCCATAACATAGCTGTAAACATAGGGGCGCTGAACAAGCAGCTCGTCATAAGCCTGATCCCAAACAGCTTTGTCGGCGGAGTTTACATCCAGTCCCAGCTTGTATATTGCTGTGCCGAAAGCATCGCGGGAGTTGTTGAACTGAAGGATCTTTCCGCTGTATTTTTCGTTCCACATAAGGTCCCAATCGCCGGTATCGGCCTCGTCAACAACGTTGGCATCATAGATAACGCCCACGATTCCGTAAGCATAGGGCACGGTGTATTGGTTTTCGGTATCGTAATAGAGTCCCTTGAAGGAATCGTCAATATATTTATAGTTGGGGATGTTGTCGAAGTTAAGGGGGAGAAGCAGGTTCTCGCTTGCCATTCTTGCGATCATATAGTCGGAGGGGATGATGACATCGTAGCTGACAGCGCCGCTGGAGATCTTGCTGTACATATCCTCGTTGGAGGCAAAGGTGCTGTAGTTTACGGTGATCTTCTGACCGTAGGTCTCTTCATACCACTTTTCAAACTCATGGATGGTATCAAAGGTGCCTTCGCTGCCGTCGGAGATATATTCGCCCCAGTTATATACGTTGAGGGTGAGGGAGTTGCCGCATCCGGCAAAGCAAATCAAGATGAGCACCATGGAAATGCAGATTGCAAGAATTTTTTTCATTTTATTTCTCCTTATTGTTTTTGGGATTTTTGAAGTTCACGCAGCTTGCGGCTGTCTTTGTTGTCCACCACGTTGCTTATCAGCAGCAGAGAAAGTGTGACAAAGAAGATGATGGTTGCAAGAGCGTACATTTTGGGTGAAACGGTTTTTTTGGTCATGCTGTAAATGCGGATGGGGAGCGTCTCAAAGCCGGTGCCTGCCGTGAAATAACTGATAACAAAGTCATCCAGCGAGAGGGTGAATGCCATAATGGCGCCGGTGATGATTCCGGGGAGTATCTCGGGAAGCTCCACCTTGAGGAAAGCTCCCATGGGTGTGCAGCCCAGGTCCATTGCAGCCTCGGGGAGGGAGCTGTCCATCTGCTGAAGCTTGGGCAGCACCTGCAAAATCACGTAAGGTGTGCAGAATGTGACGTGGGCAATGAGCATTGTGCCGAAGTTGAGGCTGGAGGATGCACCGAACAGCCTTCCCACAAAGACGAACATCAGCATAAGGGAGATGCCGGTGATGATATCAGGGTTGGTCATGGGGATATCGGTCACGGTGTTCATAACGCTGCGGTACCACTTGGTGCGGAGCTTGTTTATGCCAACTGCGGCAAAGGTGCCCATAATGGTGGAGATGGCGGTTGCGCTGGCAGCAAGGATAAGTGTGTTGCTGAGCGCCTCAAGGGTGTTGCTGTCGTGAATGAGCTCATCGTACCACTTGAGGGAGAAACCGGAAAAAACGGAGAGGCTCTTGGCTTCGTTGAAAGAGAAGACCAGCAGCACGGCTATTGGAGCAAACAGGAAACCGAAAATGACAGCGCTGTAAATTTTAGATGATAGCTTCATTTTAGTCCCCTCCGTATACATATTTGGATGTTACATATTTTACAATGGCCATAAGTGCCAGCAAAATAACCATGAGAATAAATGCAATGGCAGCGGCAAAGTGCAGGTTGTTGGCAACATACTGTCCCTCAATGGCGTCACCGATGAGGAAGAACTTGCCGTTACCGAGTTTCTGAGAGATATAGAAGGTGCTGACAGAAGGAATGAGCACCATGGTTATTCCGGAGATAACACCCGGCAGACTGAGGGGAAAGATGACACGGCGGAGAACGGAAATGCTGTTGCAGCCAAGGTCTCTTGCAGCCTCAAGCAGACGGGTATCCAGCTTGGCAAGAATGGAATAGATGGGAAGCACCATATAGGGGAAATAGTCGTAAACCATGCCGATGATAACGGCTGCCTCGGTACCGATGATGCGGACGGGTCCAAGACCGATGGCAGAGATGAGACCGTTGAAGATGCCTGTATCCTGCAGAATGGTCATCCAGGCGTAGGTGCGGATGAGAAAGTTCATCCACATGGGTATCATGATAAGGGTGACCATAGTCTTCTGGGTCTTTTCCTTGGCGCGCGCCATAATATATGCAATGGGATAACCCATAAGCAGACAAACTGCCGTGGAGATCACCGCCAGCTTCATGGAGCGGAAGAAGATGAGCAGATAGGTGCGCACCTCCTGAGTTGAGCCGTCATCCTTTACAAGGTTGCTTGTGGCGGTGAAAAAGCGGGTAATGTGTTCGGTGGTGAAGTTGAAGTTGTTATCGGTGAAGGCATAGTAGGCAATGAAGATGAGGGGAACGATAACAAACAGCAAAGACCACACAGAATAGGGCGCCAAAGATATGCGGTAGGTGCTGTGCACCTTTTTCACTGCGGGCTTCATTCTTCCTCTTCACCTCCGGGATTGGAGAGCTCTTCGAGCTCGTTGGAGTAGGAGGAATAGTCACCGAACATTCCGGAATATTTGGATTTTTTCATAATATGTATGGCGTCGGGCTCCAAAGTAATGCCGATGTGGGAGCCTTCTTCCACGGGGTCGGTGGTCTGTATCATCCACTTGAAGCCGCCGATATCCACGATAGCTTCGTTGTGGACACCCATAAATGTAACGGAGGTCACCGTGCCGCAGAGCATACCCTTTTCGGCAGGGACAATGTCCACGTCCTCGGGACGGACGACAACATCAACGGGCTCGTTGGGGGCAAAGCCGGTGTCGAGACAGTCGAAAACTCTGCCTGCAAAGCGTGCCTTGTAGTCGGACACCATAATGCCGTCCACAATGTTGCTTTCGCCGATGAAATCCGCAACAAAGGCGTTGACAGGCTCGTTGTAGATATCTGTGGGTGTGCCTATCTGCTGGATCTTACCCTCGTTCATGACCACAATGGTGTCGGACATACTGAGTGCCTCTTCCTGGTCGTGGGTGACGAAGATGAAGGTGATGCCGGTCTCCTTCTGAATTTTCTTCAGTTCCTGCTGCATATCCTTGCGGAGCTTCAGGTCGAGAGCGCCGAGAGGCTCATCCAGCAGCAGAACCTTGGGCTCGTTGACCAGAGCACGGGCGATTGCAACACGCTGTTGCTGTCCGCCGGAGAGGCTGGTAACACGGCGATGTTCAAAGCCGGAGAGCATAACCATTTTAAGCATCTTTTCAACCTTTTCCTGGATCTCCTTTTTGGGGAGCTTGCGCTCACGGAGAGGGAAGGCAACATTTTCGAAAACATTGAGGTGGGGGAAGAGTGCGTAGCGCTGAAAAACGGTGTTGACGTGGCGCTTGTGCGCAGGCACATCGTTGATGCGCTCACCCATAAAGAAGACATCGCCTTCGTCGGGGTGCTCAAAGCCGCCGATAATACGAAGAGTGGTGGTCTTGCCGCATCCGGAGGGACCCAGCAGGGTAATAAATTCATTGTCATGGATATCCAGACTGATACCGTCCAGCACCACGTCGCCTTCAAAGGCTTTGGAAATGTTTTTGAGTTCAACAACCTTGTTCATTTTCCGCTCTCCCCGCATTGTTCATTATATTTATCGCAAAAACTGAAATACAAAAAAACACCATGCCGCTCTGCTGCAGCATGATGCTTGTAATTCAGGATGATGATCGAACCAACAGGTATGCGCTGACGTTATGTTCCGAAAAGACGATGAACAACTGAGACGCAACCCAGGATAATCGCATCAAATCACAATCAGATCAGAGTCTATATAGCAAAGATTACTTTTACTACTCTTATTGACCATTTCACAAGTTCATGCCGCTAGGCATATTCGGTTTATAGTAACCAACTTATAAAACTGAGCTTTTAACTCAATCAATAAGGCAACAGAAGTTGCCACCTGCATCAGAGGTTTCTCGGCATTCGACCCGGCTGTCCGTATGGCCTCAGCCGATAAAAATCGGCGGTCGTTCAATCTTGCTTTGGAAAGACAAATTTCCAATTGAGATTAAATCAAGTATATCACTTTATGAAAAGAATGTCAATATAAGGCGGTAAAAAGATTAAATTCGGAACAAACATCAAAGCAAAACAATCTTCATAACCCTAATTACTCTATGTTTAAGACAAAGACTCATAATGCTTATATTAATCATGATGATTGATAAGAGTCTTATATAAAGAAAAAGAGTCATAAAGATTCTATAAGAATCGTTATAACTCATGAAGATTGTGGGAATATTGAAGTCCAAAACAATTTATGGTATAATGCAATCAATTCGACAAACTTGAATTTGGAGTTACCATTATGGACAGAAAAGAGATATTGGAAAATTATTATAGTGAGTGGAACGAAG
>JAFSHJ010000088.1 GCA_017440425.1 Oscillospiraceae bacterium
CTTGCACACAACGGTGTTTTCGCCCTCTGCAAACAGACCCTCGGTGTTGAACTTGTAGGGACTCCAGAGGCAAACACCTGCGGACTTGCCGTTTACAATAAGCTCAACTGCATCGTGGGAATCCAGCGAAACGGCAACCGCCTGCTCCGCCTCTTCCTTGGTGAGGTTTGCTTTGAAGGTGTAGATGCCGTTGCCGTAAGCACGGGGATGACCCTGCTCGTTGGCGGCAGATGCGATATAGCTTTCTCTCTTGACGCACATTCTGCCGTTTGCAACTTCAAATTCACCTCTGAACTGCAGGAAAGGCACGAAGAAACGGGTATACCAATCCGGACCTTCGAAGACGAGGGTGAGACGGTTTTTGCCCTTTTTGAGCAGCTTTGCCACATCAAACTCAGCATCTCTCGGTCCCCACAGACGGCAGGAAGACCACTTATCGTCAATGCGCTCGCCGTTGAGCTCGCAGCGGAGCACATATGCATATTCTGCAATGAGACGAACCTTTTCGGGGATATATTCAACGTCGAAATCATAGACGAGGACGCCCCGTTTGCAGGGAACAAAGTTATCCGTGTGGAGCTCGCCTTCAGCATTGAGCTGCTTGAAGCTGCTCTCTTCGGGCACGACAATGGCACCGCCCTCATAGTCGCAGGGGGCATATTTCCACTGTGCTGCAAGAATGTTGCCGTCTTCGGCCTCAAAGCCGCACACTGGAGCAAGCTTGCGGAAGGCTGCCGTGTTGAGCTTGCTCTCTGTCTCAACGGAAGCATCGCCGTCGGTGACCAAAATGTAGAACTGATAGGGGGTGAACTCGATCTGAGCTCTGCCGCCGACCACCGTCATTTCGCAGGCCTTGCCGGTTGCGGGATCAAGCAGCTGCATTCCCTCTTTGTAGGCGATATCCGCAGCTTTGTTTTCGCCGCTGTCGTTGCAGATAAACACCACCCGGGTGCCGTCTTCGGCTGCACGCAGCGCTGTGAGGATATCTCCGTTGTGGCGGATATCAAGGGTGGTGTGTTTTCCGCCGACAGCCTCTTTCAGCTTTCTCTTGAAGTCTGCGTTGTTGCCGCGGCGCTGTTTCTCTCTCGGCTCGCTCATAAAGTATACGTTATCGGCGATGCAGCGGACCTCACCGCTTTCGGGGGTCTTTCCAAAGGGAGAAACCACCTTGCCCTCATCAACTGCGATCTGGGGAAGATCATCCACGAAGATGACCTTGACACCCTCTGCACGCAGACGCTCCACCAGCTTGAACACGCTGCTTGTGGTGTCGCTTGCCTCGGGGATGATGATGGTATCGTATTCGCCGCCAAAGAGATAGGCGTGTCCGTTTTCAACGGTGACTTTATCTGCCATAGAATCGCTGAACATATCGTATTCCACGTTCAGCTCCAGCAGCAGATTCATGAGAGCAATGTAGACGATATCGTATTTTACAAAATCCTCGTTGGAACGGGGAGCTGTGAAGATGCTGACTCTGCCGTCATAACCTGTATATACGCCGCTCATGGGGCACATGAGCAGAACGCGTCCCGCCATCTTTGTCTGTGCGGAGACATACTGAACACGGGCAAGATAATCGCCAAAGATATCAAAGCGGTCAAACATGGGGTTGCTGTAATCGAAGCTGGGTTTCCATGCTTTGCGCTGGTTGTCTCTGGAATAGTGGGAGCCCATATACTGAATCATGTTTGCACCGAGCAGCATAAGGCGGTTGGCAATGCGACGCATCTCATCAAAGCGGAGCTTATAGCTGCTGCCTGTCCAGGTCTCGCAGAGAGTGCGGTCTCTGTTGAAGAAACGGGCGCAGGAGCCCAGAATTTTGCCTGCCATGTTGAAGTTTTCGTTGTTGATGTTTGTGCGGGAGAAGATGGAATCGATTCCGGGAACGTGCATCCACTCCATAAGGTCGAAGATGTCGCCGGACTGATACATTTCACCTGCAACAAGAGTCTCTTCGCCGTCAAAATGACCCGTATAGAGCAGGTTTTCCTTATCGCACCACTCATAAACCTGCTTGATGTGGGCATCACGCACTCTCTCGGTGAGCAGACGCCAATAGTGATAGCGCACCTGCTTCTCTTTGAGTGTGACGGGAACGTCTATCAGTGCATAGAGCCAGGGAGACATATCGTAGCCGTAACGAGCTTTGAAGCGCTCGATAATTTCATCGTTCCAGGGAACACGGTATTCGCCCACATCCTGGGGTGCGCCCACGCAAACCTCATCGGTAAACAGACCTTTTACCGTCTTGCCGAATTCCTCGCCCACTGCCTCTTTATATTTTTCGTGGGTGTAATCGATAAACGCACGGATGGCATCCTCGCGCAGGGGGTCGATGTAGCCTTCCTGTGCGAAGGAGAACTTTGCGCCTCTGCATGCAGGCTGAACGTATTCCTGCAGATAGGAAGCCATTATATGCAGATTGACGTATTCGCAGCTCTCGTTTTTATAGCTGTAATAAAAGCCTTCTTCGGTTTTCTCCACAACAACCTTGTCGGTCACGTCTGTGCCCTCAACGCCTTTGGAGAAGGGATAGGTTATAAAAGCTTTTACAAGCTCTCCCTTGGCATACCTTTTTCTGATGTGATAACCGGGATCCATAAAGGTTTTGGTGTCACGCATCACCTTTCCGCGGACATCGGGACGGTCACGGAGCAGCTTGCCGCCTGCAAGACCGGACGGGAACTCATATTCATCGTATATCCAGAATGAAAGTCCGAGGCGCTTTGCCTCTTTGACTGTATATTTTACAATCTCAAAATAGTGTTCGCTGAGATAATCCTCTTCAAAGCCGACGACTGGATTGACAAAGAAATCGATTATTCCTTTGTTTTTAAAGGATTCCAGCTGTTTGGTTATCTCATCTTCAGTCAAAACGTCGCTCCAGTGCCACATTGTCACGGGGCGGTAATCGAGATGCGGAGTAATAAATCCATCCATTAATTTGCTGCTCATAAAACCTTTTCTCCTTTTCTGCAAGGCAATATATTCGTCGGTGCGACCGACTTTAATATACACAAAAACAGCACGGATGTCAATAGATATCCGTGCCGTTTAAAAGTTTATTTTGTTATGCTTTTACAATTGTGAGCTTGGGTGCGGAGAGCAGACCTGCATCTTTGATGCTTGCCTCATCCTTGAATTTGGAGAAGCCCTGAGACACCAGCTCAACCTCTTCAATCACCATTTCAGCTTCCATTGTGGTGGTAAACTTGAGCTCGAGAATGTTTTCGCCCTGCTTGCACAGCTTGGTGATATCTGCAACGTAGGGTCTCCAGCAATATCTGCCTGCGGAAACACCGTTGACGATGACCTCAACAACCTCTTTGGTGTCAATTTCAACGCTCACCTTTGCTGCAGCCTGCTCAAGATCGAAGGTGGTGCTGAAGGTGGAATCGCCGCTGTAATGACGCCAGCCCTGTGCGGTATATGTGCGGGGCTCGATCCTGCTGTCCAGAGCAACCATCTTGTATCCATCCAGCTTGAAGTTGCCGCGGACGATGATGGAAGGCATTCCGTGAGGTCCGCCCCAACTCGGAACACGGCTGATGACCACAACTGTGTTGAGACCAACCTTTGCAAGGTCGGTGATATCTGCAACGGAGTCCTTGGGTCCGAACTCGTGAACTCTGCGGAAGCCGGTCACGCGCTTGCCGTTGAGCCATATCTCGCCGTCGCCCACAACTTCGTTAAACATTTCCAGATAATCGGGCAGGTCTGCAATTTCAAATCTGCCGAATGCTGCGTAACCGCCGCCGAATTCAATGCCCTTGCCTGCAGGGAATTCGCCGGTGGCAAACTGAACGCTGGCAGTTTCTGCTCTCTTCAGCAGTTCTTCATCCAACTTGCCGCAAGGCTCTGCAAGCTCGAGGAACTTCATCTTGACAGGCAGCATATTATAGCGCTCGGTGGTAAAGTTCCAGTTTTTGTCAAGAACAACTGTGGTGCTCTCGCCTGCTGCATTGTTTTTCTCTTCGGCTTTTTCAAGACCCTCAACGGTCACGCCCTCTGCTGTGAGCAGGATGATGGGCATATCGTGAGGAGCAACCTCCAGAGTGACGATGCCGTCTTCTGCGGTGAGGTCGGCAATGGTCGTACCCTCTATGACAGAGAGCTTGTCGCTGCTGTTTATGCGGAGCTTAACTGTCTTTGTCTCGTTGGTGTCGTTGAAGATGAGACCGCAGTTGAGTCCCTCTGCTTTTCTTCGGGAGACTGTTACGCCCACGGGTACATCCACAGCTTCGATGATGTCTGTTGTGCTGCCCGCTCTGACAAATGCGGACATCTCATCACGGAACTGCTCTTTGGGGATCTTATTCATATCGCCCCAGCGGACGAGCATGATGTTGCCCTCATACATTGTTCCGTAGTCCTGCTCGTTGGTGGTGAAGAAGTTTTTGCCCTCTTCGGAAAGTCCGCAGATCTCTGCAAAATTATATTTCTTGCTTGTGTCTGCTGCCATTGCAGGGAATCTGCCAACGAACACAAGGCGACCGCCCTGTTTTGCAAATTCCGCAAGCTTATCAAGAGTTGCCTGGTCGGAGTGTGTTACGTAGGGAACAACCAGAGTATCGTAGGTGTAGCCGCGAAGCTTGATCTTGCCGTCCTCCACCTGAACATCGGAGATGATGGATTCGAAGAGCATATCGTGCTCAACACTTCTCTTCTGCAGGGCAAGGCCGCACTCTCTCCAGGTGCAGTCCAGCTTGGATCCGCTTCGTGCTTTCTCCAAATTGGACCATGCATCTATCTGCGGAACCAATATCAAAGCGCTGCCCAGATGCATTGTCTTCTCCATGAGGGAGGAGCGGACTGCGTTGTAATCGCTGAGCATATCGTAGTGTTTGAACAGCGGATTCTGGAAGCCGTGGCTGGGCGGATAACCAATGGGGAAGTTTTTGCGTCCCTCGTTGAGAGAGCTGAAGCCTGTCATATATATAGTATAGGTGACACCCAATGTCATCAGCTTGTTCATAATGCGTTTTGCATCTTCAAGGGTGAGGTCCCAGCCGCTGCCGGAGAAGGTCTCGCACATTGTGCGCTTTTTGCCCGCAAATTTTGCAACGGATGCAAGCAGCTTGGTCTCCCAGCCCCATACATCCCAATCAACGTAGATTTTGGAGAGGATGTTGTCTACTCCGGGAACATCAAAGCGGGAAAGTGTCTCGTAGAAATCGCCGAACTGATAGGTCTGATATTCCAGAACGCCCTCACCGCTCATGTGGCCTGTGAGCTTGAGGTTGTTTTTGCGGCACCATTCCACATACTGGTCCAGGAAGGATTTGCAGAACTGCTTTGTGCAGGTTCTGTGGAAATCGTAACGCACTTTAATGTCCTCGTCGGTATCGAAAAGTCCTGTGAGTGCAATGAAGTGGTCGCGCAGGTGATATCCGTTTTCCTTATAGAACACATCTTCAAGCACTGCTGAATAGGTACGGCTGTTTTTTCCGCACCAGTCGCCCATGGGTGTCTCGTCGGTGAAGATGTGCTGAATGAGTGTGCCGAACTTATCGCCCAATATCTTGCGGTATTTTTCGTGGTTCATCTCAAAATATTTACGGAAGGTATCGGGGTTGAGGGAATCTATAAATCCGGGTTTGTTGGCAGCGTCAGCACGCCAATAGTTGGTGGCGCTGAAGCCCTCGATGTATTTTTTGGTGAATACCCAAACAGTTGCGGATGCGCAGTTGTCGTTCTTCCAGAACACACGGCCGCCCTCTTTATCGCCAAACACCTCGATACGAACCTGATCGGTGATATCCTCTCTGTGGTTGAGCTTGTCGCTGTATCTTGCCTGAACAGCCAGCACTTCGCCCTTGAACCACTGCTCCATGTAGCAGCCTGCCATTACGTTTGCGGTTTCCCAAAAGAGCATGGACATTCTGTTTTCGGGATACTTTTCCATAAGCTGACCGCCGCAGGAACCGGATGCCCAGCCGCACTCATCGTAGATGGAATAGTGTATGCCAAGGCTTTCCGCTGTGTCTGCAGCCAGTTTGATCTGCTTCAAAAATCCTTCGGACATATAGGGGTCGCCCTCCCATGTCCAGCCGGGGTGGATATAGAATTCCTCTATGCCGGCATCTTTGAAGGCTTTTATCTGGTAGACGATCTCTTCATCATCCAGCTTGTCCATCCAGCCCCACATAACTGCAGGACGTTCGCCCAAAGTATTTTTGGACAAAATATACTTTTTGTTTTCCATTTTATTTACCTCAATTAATGCCATCAGGCAAATTATTGTTAAAGAGTTACTGTAAGCGTGGGTTCGCCGGTGATGCCAGCGTTTTTGATTTTTGCCTCGCCCAGATATTCGGAGAAGCTCTGTGCCAGCAGAACCGCCTCCTCCAGCACCATTGTGGGCTCATAGGTGGAGCTCACCTTGAACTCGATGATGTTCTCGCCCTGTTTGCAAAGTTTGGTGATATCTGCAAGATAGGGTTTCCAATAATATGTGCCTGCGGAAACACCGTTGACAATGACCTCTACCACCTCTTTGACGGGGACTTCAACAGTAACTTTTGCGAAATCGGCGGTATCGAGGGTGAAGGTAGTGCGGTAGGTGGAATCGCCGCTGTAATAGCGCCAGCCCTGAGCGGTGTAGATGGAGGGCTTGATCTTATCTGTGAGCGCAACAATATCATTGCCGTCAACACAGAAGTTTCCTCTCACCATGACGGAGGGCATTCCGTGTGGACCCCTCCATTTGGGCAGACGGCTGATGACGATGACCACGTTTGTGCCTTTTTTGATGTAAGGAGTGATCTCTGCAACAGAATCCTTAGGTCCTACCTCATGTACCTTCCAGAAGCCGCTGACGAGGTTTCCGTTAACCCAAATTTCGCCGTCGTCCACAACCTCGTTGAAGAGTTCGGTGTATGAGGGAACTTCTTCCACCTCAAAGCGGGCATAGGCAGCATATCCGCCGCCGAATTCAAGTCCCAGCTTGGGCGGGAACTCATAGGTGGCATAGGGAACGTCTGCGGTCTCTGCCATCTTCTGCAGCTCCTCATCGAGGGTGCGGCAGGGGGTTCTGTTGGCAAGATATTTCAGCTTGAGGGGCAATACGTTGTATTTTTCGGTGGTAAATGTCCACTCATTATCAAGGGGGATGACCTTGCTCTCACCGTTGACAACGGGCTCTTCCTCTGCCATCTCCAGACCGTCGATCTCAACGCCCTCTTTGGTGAGCATGAGGATGGGCATTTCGTGGGCGGGAATTGTGAGGGTGAGAGTACCGTTTTCTGCGGTGACGTTTTTCAGCTTCATTCCGTCCAGCATGGTGATCTTGTCATTGCTGTTTATGCGGAGTGTCACGGTTCTTGTCTCGTCGCTGTCGTTGCAGACCAATGCACAATAGAGACCCTCTGCCTCTCTTCTGGAGAGGATGACATCTATGGGCAGATCGTCGCACTCAATTATCTCTTCTGCGCTGCCTGCCTTGACAAAGCTGCTCAGGTCGCTCCAGAACTGCTCTTTGGGGAAGAGACCCTCTTCACCGAAACGGATGAGCTGAACGTTGCCCTCTTCTCTTACGCCGTAAGTCTGAAGGTCGGTCTCAAAGAAGTTTTTGCCCTCTTCGGAGAGTCCGCAAATCTTGGTGAAATCGTATTTTTTGGAGGTATCTGCTGCAACTGTGGGGAATTTCTCTGCAAAGACGATTCGACCGCCCTGCTTTGCAAACTCTTCCAGCATATCAAGTGTTGCCTGATCGGAAACTCTGGTGTAGGGCACAACGATGCTGTCGTATTCGTAGCCCTTTACGATGAGCTTGCCGTTTTTGACCTCGGTCTCCTTGGCAAGTGTCTCGAAGAACATATCGTATTCAATGCTGTGTTTTTGGAGTGCAATGACGCATTTTCTCCAGCCGTTGTTCAGCTTGCCTCCGCCGCCCTGGAACAGGTGTACCCAGCCCTCAACGTGGGGCAGCAGCACGAGAGAAGTTCCTCTAGGCTTGGTTTGGGTGACCAGCGAGGAGCGGATGGCGACGTAATCTGTGAGAGCGGGATAGTGTTTAAACAGCGGGTTGTTGTAGCCGTGGCTGGGGGGATATACCATAGGCAGAATTTTACGTCCCTCATTGAAGGAATAGGCGGCGGTCATATAGATTATATATGTAATGCCCTTTGCCATCAGCTTGTTTATGACACGTTTGGAATCTTCCAGAGTGAGATCCCAGCCGCTGCCGGAGAAGGTCTCGCACATTGTTTTGTCTTTGCCACTGAATTTTGCAACGGATGCAACCATTCTTGCTTCAATGCCGTAATAATCTTTATCCACCACCATTTTGGAGAGGATGCTGTCCATTCCGGGGATATCGAACTTGGCAAGTGCCTCGTAGAAATCGCCCATGTGTACGGAATGGTGATAGAGTGTCTCCTCACCGCTCAGGTGTCCGGTGAGCAGCAGGTTGTTCTCGTGGCACCAATCGGAATACTGTCCCAGATAGGATTCCAGGAAAAGTCTGGTGAGGGTTTTGTGGTAATCGTAACGCACCTTAAGGTCTTCATCTGTGTCGTACTCTTCGGTGAGGGCGATAAGGTTATCACGGACGCTGTAGCCGTGATCCTTGAAGAACTCCTCCTCCATTATAGCGGAGAAGGGGCGCATTGTGTTGTCTCCTCGGGCACCGAGCGGTGTCTCGTCGGTAAAGAGGCGGCGGATGTGTGTGCCGAATTTATCGCCCAGTCTTGCCTTATATTTCTCGTTGTTCATCTCAAAGAATTTACGCACCGCCGCAGGATTGAGGGTGTCGGTGAAGCCTTTGACAAAGGTTGCATCGGAACGCCACTGGCAGGCTGCAGCAAGTCCGTCCATATAGTCTTTGCAGAACACCCACATTATTGCGGAGCAGCAGTTGTCGTTGGTCCAAATGACACGTCCGCCCTCGTTGTTGCCGAAAACTTCTATTTTAACCTTATCGGTGATATCTTCGCGCTGTCTTGCCTTGTCCGCATACTGCACCTGCACGCCCAGCACTTCTCCGCGGTACCATATCTCGGCAGGTCCGCCGGAAACGACCGCCTGCTTAAACCAGCGCATAATGCGCATGCGGTATTCGGGATACTGCTCTATCAACTGACCGCCGCAGACACCGGAGGACCAGGCACATTCGTCGTAGACAGAATAGTGCATCCCCAGCTTTTCAGCGGTTTCGCTGGCAAGCTGAATTTTATCCATAAACTGCTCGGACATATATACTTCGTCTTCCATTGTCCAGCCGGAATGGATAAAAAACTCGTTTATTCCTCCCTTTTTAAACTGCTCGATCTGGTATACGATCTCTTCGGGAATGAGGCGATCGCCCCAACCCCACATAACGGACGGGCGCTCGCCGTCTCCGTCTTTTCTGAGTGTGTATTTGATATCAGCCATAATCTTCCTCCTGACTGCTGCAAGTCTGTTTTTTTGAAAACTTGCTTTTTACAACTGCATTATAACATTTTCCCCGTTTTTTTCAAGTATTATCTTGAAATTTACCATCAAAATTTTTAATGGTTCTCTCCTGCATTGCTGCAGTTCTAAATAAAGCCGGGGAACTTTACGTTATCTTCATTATATTTCTTTTTATCCCCGACTGCAATATACAAAACGCACCCGTTTTCCCCTGCTCTCCCTATAAAAAAGTATTATTGCACTCAAAAACAGCACCGCCGTCTCCCGCACACCCGCCCTCTCCCTCCGCTTACAGCGGAGCTCCCCGTAAAGGGGAGTGGACAGCCGCAGGCTGTCGGAGAGGGCGGGTGTGTGGGCGGCGGCGAGCTCATTCAATACAGAAAAACTTCTCCAAACAACAAAAAGCTGCAGTTCAAAAGAACCACAGCTTTTATAAAACACTTTAAAAATTAAGCAACGGCAATGTTGTTTCTCTTTTTGCCGATATACTGAATGGCAACAACAGCACCAACCAGCACTATACCGATAACGTCTGTGACAAGACCGGGATAGATGAGCAGCAAACCGCCCACAGCACTTATTATTCGCTCATACCAACGCATATTGCGCATAATGTAGCCTTCCAGTGCCGAAGAAACACCGAACATTCCAATGAAAGAGGTTATGCAGATGAGGATGACCTCCCACACAGTTGTGTCTATAAACAACATTGCGGGGTTAAGAGCAAAAACATACGGAATGATGAATGCGCCGATGGCCAGCTTGGTGGATGTGAAAGCAGTCTTCATGGGGTTTGCCTGAGCAATGGCTGCGCCTGCATAAGCTGCCAAAGCAACCGGCGGAGTAAGGTCGGCAACAATTCCGAAATAGAACACGAAGAAGTGAGCTGCGATCATGGGAACACCCATCTGCACCAGAATGGGAGCGCAGGTGGCTGCCATGATACAGTAGTTAGCGGTTGTGGGAACACCCATTCCGAGCACGATGCAGCAGAGCATTGTAAGAACCAAAGCGATGATGACCTGGTTGCCTGCCAGAGCAACAATGCCGTTAAACAGCATATATGCAAGACCGGTGATACCGATGATACCTGCAATGATGCCTGCAACACCGCAAGCTGCAGCAACGGTGATCATACCCTGACCGCCTGCGGCGAGAGCCTCAAGCAGACGCTTGGGTGTGATGCGGTGCTCTTTGTTGAACAAGCTTACAACGATTGCAACAACAATTGCGATAGCTGCTGCATAAGCAATGGAACGTGTGCTTGTGCCGACAAGATAGATGAGAAGGATCAGGGGCAGCAGCAGATAAGTCTGCTTGAGAAGAGGCTTAAGACGGGGAAGCTCTTCTTTAGTCAGGCCTTTGAGTCCCTCTTTTTTGGCTTCAAGGTGAACGGTGATGAAAACACCTGCAAAATAGAGCAGAGCCGGAAGGATAGCCTTTACAACGATGTTGGAATAGGGCACGCCAACTGTTTCTGCCATGAGGAATGCAGCAGCACCCATAATGGGAGGCATTATCTGTCCGCCGGTGGATGCGGAAGCCTCTGCTGCCGCAGCAAACTCCGGTTTATATCCGGTGCGCTTCATAAGCGGAATGGTTACAGCGCCGGAACCGACTGTGTTTGCAACGGAGGAACCGGAAACCATACCTTCAAGTGCGGATGCAACAACGGCAACCTTTGCAGGTCCGCCGGAGAAGCGACCAACAAGTGCGTTGGATATCTTGATGAAGAAATCCGCAATGCCGGTGCGCTCAAGGAATGCACCGAAGATGATGAACATAACGATATATTTTGAGCATACATTAATGGGGGTTGAAAGGATACCCTCTTTGGAATAGAACAACACGCGGACATTTTCGGTGATCCTTGCCATCATGCTGGGGTTGGTGGAACCAAAGATCAAAGCATATATCAGCAGTACGCCTGCAACGCACAAAATGGGGATACCCACGCTTCGTCTGCAGAGCTCTGCCAGACAGAGTATGCCGACGATGCCGATGATAACTTCAAATGTGTTGATTTTGAAACGGGCAACGATCTCGCTTGCATTTATGCAGAAATAGAGGAAAGAGCCCGTACCTGCGATCATAATGATAATATCGTACCAAGGGATGTAGTTGGCTCTCTGTTTGCCCTTTTTAATGGGGAAAACAAGATATCCGATGAACATTATGAAAGCCATGAAGGATGTGAGACGAACTTCATCCAACCAAGTTGCAAACAAGGTGACGTAAATGCAAAAAATAGAAAAACTCGCCAAAATGCCGGTTACGATCCACTTTGGTGCGCCTTCCCATACTCTTGTATTGGACTCACGGTCGTATTTTTTCATAACCTCATCAATATCCATCGGTTCATTGTTCTGAACTTTTGGATCGGTTTTTTTCTTTAAAAACGCCATACTGTCCTCCTTAAAAAATCAAACAAGAATTGGCTGCAGTTGTTGGCTGCAGCCAATTTAAAGCAAAACTTTAAAATCAGTTATTTGGATTCAACAGTAATGCCTTTTTCTGCAAAGTATTTTGCAGCGCCCTTGTGGAAGGGAGCGGTCATACCTTCTGTTGCATTCTCAAGGGAGAGCTCAGCACCCTTTGCGTGTGCAGCAGTGATAGCATCGATGTTGTCAAAGATAGCCTTTGTTACCTTGTAAACATCATCTTCGGAGGAGGAGGTGCTTACGATAAGAGTAGCCTTAACGGTAACGGTGGTAACATCTTCTTCCTGACCGTCATATGTGCCGGCGGGGATGTCGTATGTGGTGTAGTAGGGGGAAGAGCTCATAAGTGTTGCAGCGATATCGCCGTCGATGGGAACGAGATATGCATCAGCGGAGGTGCAAAGCTCCTGAATAGCGGGTGTGGGTGCGCCTGCAACGATGAATGCAGCATCGATCTTGCCGTCTTTAAGAGCGTCGGCAGAATCCGCGAAGGACTGATACTGGGGAACGATGTCCTCTTCAGTGAGGCCTGCTGCGCCAAGGATATCAACAGCGTTGAAGTAAACGCCGGAGCCTGCTGCACCGATGGAAACCTTCTTGCCTGCCAGGTCGGCAACACTCTTGATCTC
>JAFSHJ010000089.1 GCA_017440425.1 Oscillospiraceae bacterium
AGCTTTCGCCGTTATCGTAAACGGTGTAGAGTATCCGCATAACGCTGTCGGAAACACCCAGCTTCAAAGCTGCGTGGTGATACATCGAATCTATCTCGGCAAAGAGATTGTTTATGCGGTGTATTTTTTCGGCGGTGTTGTTGATCATATGCCTCTCCTTATAAAAAGCGTGCCTAATTATTATAGTATGATTTCGTACATAAGTCAAGGAAAAAAAGACTTCCTTTTGGCAAGGAAGTCTTTGGGTGTTGTTTAGTCAAGGAGTTCGTGGTCATCATCTGCATCAGCAGCCATAAACTCACGGTTGGAGACACGCTTGAGCTCACGCTGCTTTTCAACCATGTCTGAGATGAGGTTTTTCACCTCTCTGGAGTTTTTGATGCGCTTGATATCAAACTCGGGGGTGGATCTATCGGCAGAGCAGCAATGAATGGTGCCCAAACCGAACATTCTCTCCCACAAAGAGCGGTTGAGTGTGAGATCCATTATGCGGTAGAGCCGCACCTCGTCCTCCCGCTTGTTCAAAAATCCGCTTGAGATAAGCAGCTTTTCCTCCTCCAGCATATAAACGGTGAAGGACCAGGGCAAGCCGAAAATAATACGTTTTCTGTCTCTCCAGATGTATTCGTCGCAGTTTTTCTTTTTTGCCATTTCTTGCACCTCCGTAATTTTTGATTAAAAGTCAAGATGTCAAATGCTGTCGATAATATCGGGCAGTTCGGTGATGGAATTTACGGTGTAGCGTGCGCCTGCCTCTTTCAGTTCATCGAGGGTGAATGTGCCGGGAACACCCACGCAGACAGCGCCTGCGCTGCAGCCTGCGGTAACACCTGCCACCGCATCCTCAATGACGATGCAGTTGGTGGGGTCTTCACCAAGCTTTGCGGCAGTTTTGAGATAGATTTCGGGATGGGGTTTTTTCTTTTCCACATCGCTGCCGGTCACAACAGCCTCAAAATCCTCGGGAGTTACACCGATGCAGCGAAGGTTGATGCGAACCTTCACAAGGTCTGCCGCAGATGCAACGGAAATGCGGTAGCCGCGTTTTTTCAGTTCCATCAGCATCTCTTTGGTGCCGGGGGTAACCTCCACGATGCCGCCTGCAAGCTGATCGTATATCTCATAGGCGCGGATCTTCATTTCGGTAACGTATTCGCCGCCGTGCTTGCGCACAACTCCGCCGATAAAGCTGTCTTCACCCATGCCGGTGAACTCAATAAAGTCATCGTGCTCGGCGGTGAGTCCCCACTCTTTAAGGGCAAGGATGGCGGAATGACGCATGCAGTATTCGGATTTGACAAGGACACCGTCCATGTCAAACATAATAGCTTTTTTGCTCATTTTCAGTTGTTCTGCTCCTTGTAGAAGTTGATGAGGCAGCCTGCAAGAATTATCCTGCGCTCATCGTCGGTGAGACCTGCCAGCTTCATTGTAAAGGGCAGAGCCTTTCCGTCGCGGAGAATATATGCGGTGATGTCTTCGCGCTTTTCGGCAACAGCGGAGCGGATATCGGTAATGAAGAGATAGTCGCCTTCTTCAAATGCGGGTTCGCCGTCAATGATGAAGGGGAGCATACCCCAGTTGATGAGGTTGCTGCGGTAGCGCTTGGTGGCATATTCGTTGGCAATGTTTGCCCAACCGCCAAGAACCTTCTGGCAGGATGCAGCCTGCTCACGGGCAGAGCCGTCGCCGGGTTTTACCGCAAAGATGGTGCTGCCGATGCCGGTGGTGAGTGCGTCGATGTCGGCTTTCACAGTCTGTGCTGTCTTAAAGGCATCAGCCAGACCCTCGGTGAGGGGAAGGGGATCGCTGCCTGCAAGTCTTGCCTTTTCCGCAGCCTGAACTTCTTTTGCCTTGCCAACGTAGTCGGGAGCCTTGCGGGAGAGTGTGAACTCAGCAAGTTTGAGGGGATTGGAGCGATAGGAGGAGGTCTCGCCGGAGGGGATGAGCTCGTCGGTGGTGGTCACGGGGTCGTTGATTTTGCAAACCACCTTCAGAAGAAGATCCTCTGTGAGGGGAGACATCTCGGGCCAGTCGGCAATGTTGGGACCGAAGCGCAGAGGCAGGGAGGCATCAGCCTTGCCGAAGCCGAAGTAGCAGCGGTTATGATATACGTTGCCGTCGAAGTTATATTTAACGTCGGGAGTTTTGAAACCGATATCGGTGGCGGGGGTGAGCAGACCCTTGTTTGCTGCGGTGGCTGCAATGGAACGTGCATCCATCAGCGCAACGGAAGCGATCTGTCCGTCGCCGGGCTTGGAGCCCTCACGGTTGGGGAAGTTGCGGGTGGAGTGGCGGATGCTGAGTGCATTGTTTGCGGGAACGTCGCCTGCGCCGAAGCAGGGACCGCATAAGGAGGGCTTTATAACAGCGCCTGCCGCAAGCAGCTTCTCGGAAACGCCCTGGCGTGTAAGCTCGAGGGA
>JAFSHJ010000090.1 GCA_017440425.1 Oscillospiraceae bacterium
CGATTTTATAGTAGGTATCGGGGAACGGCAGACCGATGCTGCCCTCTTTTGCCTTGTGCGTGGGGGTGAGACAGGAGGCGGTGACACACTCGGTTGTGCCGTAACCCTCACGGATCTGCACGGAAGCGTTGTGGTCGCTGAGGAAGCGGTCGAATTTCTTTTTCAGTTCCACGGAGAGGGAGTCTCCGCCGGAGAAAACACCTTTCAGACAGGAGAGGTCTTTGCCGTCCATATCAGAGATGCGCAGAAGGGCTTCGTAGAGTGTGGGAACACCTGCAATAAAGTTGCAGCGGTATTTTGTGATAAGCTTTGCGTAGCTTTTGGGGGTAAATCTGGGCACTAGAACGCAGCGTCCGCCGTTTGCCAGCATGGAATGAATGCAGACACCCAGTCCGAAGCCGTGGAACAGCGGCATTGCTGCCAGCATTTTGTCGCCGGCTTTGAACATCCGGTTGGTTGCAACGATCTGTGCTGCCAGCGCATTGAAGTTGAAGTTTGTAAGCAGAATGCCCTTTGTGGTGCCGGTGGTGCCGCCGGAATAGAGTATCGCTGCGGGGTCGTCGCCGGTGCGTTCCACCTTATAGTTCCAGAAGCAGCACTTGCCCAGCTTCAAAAACTGTTTCCAGCGGATGACAGGTGCATCGTCGGGTATGCGCTCTATCTTGCGTCCCTCTGTCAGCATATATCCGGCTTTAATGGGTGTGGAAAGGGCATCCTTGATGCTTGCCAGCACCACGTTCACCACTTTGGTGTTTTTGCGCACAGCCTCAAACTTGCTGTAAAACTGGTCGAGGGTTATCACCGTCAGGCTTTCCGATTCGTTGAGATAAAACTCGATCTCTTTTTCCGCAGAAAGAGGGTGTATCATATTTGCAATTCCGCCAACT
Source organism: Oscillospiraceae bacterium (assembly GCA_017440425.1). GTDB lineage: Bacteria > Bacillota > Clostridia > Oscillospirales > Ruminococcaceae > SIG526. The sequence continues at coordinate 888 of JAFSHJ010000090.1, forward strand.
AGGTTGATGGCGTAAAACACGGCTATCGCTTGGGGACAGTTGGGCATCGCCACGGTAACTTTATCGCCTTCCCGCACGCCCAATGTCTTGAGTGATTTTGCGCAGTCTTCGATTTGTTTGATGAGCGTTTTATAGGTCGTGGATCTGCCCATAAAATCAAATGCCACATTATCGGGATATTTGGCTGCGGTTTCCTTTACCGCATCAAAAAGTCCGCCACAAAAATATTCAAGGTGCATCGGCACTTCACCCATGCTTTTCTCCCACGGTGTTTTTGCGGTTACGGTCTCATTCATCGGCAGTTCCTCTTTTCTTGCGTACACATACTAATACTATACTCTAAAACCGCCGTTTACACAAGTGGTTTTATTTTTTTTTACAATTAAGCCTGCATATATCAGCTGAGGTGCCCGCTTTCCCCCAAATCCCCGCGGGAGCCGTCAGCGCAGCTGACGAAGGCTACGCCTTAAGCCTCGCAGAGCGAGGCTGCTCCCGCGGGGGTTAGAGGGGAAGCGGGCACCGACGGGGTACAGACTAAGCCATATAAAACCGAGAAACAAAAAAGCCACGGCAGAATACGAGCCTGTCGTGACTTTCAAGTGAGCAATATTGATTTGGTGTCAGACCACCTTGTGAGCGTACCACTTTTTGCCTCTTGAGCGGAAGAAGAAAATGATACCTCTCACCGACCATTCGATGTACATGGCTATCCATATGCCGTTTGCGCCGCCATCAAGGACGAGGCCGAAGAGATAGCCCAGCACCACTCGGACGATCCACATGGTGGAGAGAGCGGTGACGGATGTGAAGGTGGCATCGCCGCCGGCACGCAAACCGGAGGGAACGATGAAGCCCATAGGCCAGATGATGGGATGTGCAATGCAGTAGCAGATGAGCATGAGCCGTGTAAGATCGATGGCGTCGGGCATGGGGTTGTAGGCCATGATCATGATGTCCATAAAGGGATAGAGTGCAAGCTCAACGATCGCCGCGAGAATGGATGAGGTGAAAACGAACTTGTAGATGTATTTCCGTGCAATTTCAAACTTGCCGGCACCCACGCACTGTCCGCAGACAATGATAACGAGGTTGGCAAAGGTGTTACCGATGATGAGATAGAAAGCGGTGATGGAGTTGCTGATCGCATTTGCGTTGATGGCAATGGAACCCATCTGCACATAGAAGACCTGGCAGATAAGTCTGCCGCCGTTGAAGAAGAGGTTTTCGGATGCAGAGGGGATACCGATCATCATAAGGCTCTTCTGCATGGGGAAATCTATCTTCAGCAAACCCTTGAGAGTCAGGTTTATCTCGGGGCGGAATTTTATCAGATAGAACAGCGATGCAACGGTGCCGATGAGTCTTGCAGCGAGAAGGGAGATGATAAGACCGAGGATACCCATGTCAAAGATAAGTATCAGCACAACGTTGAAAAGAATGTTGAGCATGGATACGCCTGCGGAGAACAGCATGGAGATCTTGGGGTTGCCCATTCCGCGCAGAGCGTTGGAAACGGTCTGGGATATTGCGTAGAAGGGAAGGGAGACGGATATGCCGCGGAGATAAAATACCGAAAGCTCCAGCAAATTTTCCTCCGCACCGCCGAACATCATGTTTATCAGCGGTTCCGCAAAGATGAACATAAGCAAAGCAATAACTGTGGCAATAAGCGTGGAGGAGGTTATTGCCTGACAGGTTGCAACACCGGCCTTGTCTCTGTCGCCCATGCCCATGCACTGTGCAACCACAACGGTGCAGCCCAGCGCAATGCCGATGATAAGCTGAAGGGGCAGCGCATTGATGGAATCCACCATGCTGACAGCGGAAACCGCATCGCTTCCTACGCCGCCGACAACTGCGGTGTTTGCAACGGTGCTGAGTGCAATCATCACCTGGTCTGCAAACAGCGGAACGAACAGCGTCCAGATGGTGCTGAAGGACATTACCTCGCTGGAGAATATCTTATCCAGCCATTTGTGGATGGGATGTGTGAATTTTCGAAAATAGTGTACCGTGTAGACGTAGATGTGGCGTGCACGCCGACGAAATTCCGTGCGGAAGTGTTGTTTATCCACTTTTTCTCCTCCGTTAAAAATTACATTTATCTTTCCGCTGATCAATAATAGCTGTTTCAAGGATGAACATTTCATCCTATTATAAATTATACCACCTTTTTTGGGAAAAATAAAGTAAGTTTGGTTTGCATTCGGTTCTTTTTACATTTTTTTTGCTTTTCATTTATCTTTCATCTTTTTTGCAGACAAAGGGGAGATAATATATCAAATTGTCCAAAATCCCCGGGGAACTTTGTAAGGAGCGCCTTTTTAGCATGGGGTTGTATTTTTCGCAGGTTAAGGGCAAAAATAATTTTACCAAATCATTGGGGAGGTTCTGATGTTTTGAATATAACAGAGCTCATCAACGAAAAAACGGCGGCTGCATTTGCCGAAAACTGTCAGCGCACCCAGAAAAGTCCCGCTTTGCTTGCACGCAGCCTGTCAAAAAAACTGCGTAAACTCCGCAGGCTCTGCGAAGGATCGTCGGATACCGAAAAAAACGTCTCCGAAACGTGGCTGAGTGAGAATTATTATCTCCTTGAAAGAGAGGGCAAAGGGGTCTTACGGGAGCTGAAAGCGGCAAAAAAAGATAAAGTCTGCCCCGTAAAGGTGCTGTTTGGGAATTCTCTCCCCATGCTTAACCGAATATTTGAGGCTGTCTACGGCAGGGGAATGCATATCCCCGTGACAGAGGAGAGCCTGACGAATGTTTTGGCGGCTGCCGCAAAAGAGATGGAGCTCAACTATTCCGAGGAGCGGTTTGCACCGCTTGCCCTGCGCATCTGTCTGATAAACCGAGCCGCAGATTTTTTGTTTGATTGCAGCGGCGGCGAAGACGACCTGATGTTCGTGTCAAAAGCGCTGCACGGCATATACATCGTGGATTTTGCGGAAGTGTTTGCCAAAGTCAGCAGAACAGAGCAGCTTTTGCTCTCCGATCCGTCGGACGTTTACCGAATAATGGACGAGGACAGCCGCAGTTATTATCGCCGAAGCCTTGCCGAATTGGCGGCAAAAGAGGGAAAGACCGAGACCGAAACTGCGGAAAAGCTGCTTCGCCTTGCAAAAGAGGGCAAAACCGATACCGAAAGGCACATCGGTTATTGGCTGCTGCGCAAAAAATGCTCGTCGGGACTGCGTGGGCGGTTGGCTTTGGCGCTGCCGCCTGCCGCTGCCGCAGCGGCAGCGGTGTGGATAGGCCTGGTGCTGTCTCCGTTGGCGGGCGCGGCGGTGTTTCTGCCAATTTGGGAGACGGTGCGGCAGCTGTGCGAATGGCTGTTTATGAGGAGAGTTGCACCGTCGGTGCTGCCGAGGATAGCTTTGAAAAGAGCGGGCTGCAGCAACTGCTCCACAGTTGTTGCGGTGTCCACCCTTATGCCAAAGGTGCAGGATGCTCCCCGTGTGGCGGCGCATCTAAAAAAGCTGCGCCTCGCCAACGAGGTCCCGGGGCTGCATTTCTGTCTGCTGGCGGATTTTAAGGAGAGCAATGCGCCAAAGCAGCCGGATGACGGTGCAAGGCTGGGCGCTTTAAAAAAAGAGGTGGCTGAACTTAACCGGGAGTTCGGCGGCGGCTTCTCCCTTTTTGTGAGGGAGCGTGAATATTGCCGCACTCAGGGGAAATTTTGCGGCAGAGAACGCAAACGCGGCGCCATAACCGACCTTGTCAGCTGCATCGGAGGAGATATGCCGGTCAACTGCAGCGTTTTTCCCCACGACGGAGAACTCAAGGGAAAACAAAAGCTGATAGTGCTGGATGCAGACACGGAGCTGTTGTTCGATACTGCCGAAAAGCTCATTGGTGCGGCGGTTCATCCGCTGAATATGCCGATACTCGACACGGAGCAAAAACGAGTGACGTCGGGATACGGCATAATCGTCCCAAAGCTGACGGTGAGCCTGCAGAGCGCAGGCAGCAGCCTTTTTGCGCAGATAATGGCAGGCTGCGGAGGGGTGACACCCTACGATGTCCGTACCAACGATATCTATCAGGATCTGTTTGGGGCGTCGCTGTTTTCGGGCAAGGGTATCATTGATGTGGCGGCGTTTGCCTGCGTGATGCAGGGAAGGCTGCCCAAAGAGAGGGTGCTCAGCCACGATGTGGCAGAGGGAGAATATCTTCGCACGGCGCTGCTCTCGGATGCGGAGCTGACCGAAAGCTTCCCTGCCGACCCCCTTTCGTGGCACTCACGGCTGCACCGCTGGGTGCGTGGAGATTGGCAGAATCTGTTTCTGCTCTTCCGCAGAGAGCTCTCTGCCCTCAGCAGATACAAGCTGTTTGATAATCTGCGCCGCTCGCTGGTGCCGGTGTCCTGCTTTTTCAGCGCCGTGGTGTCGGCTTTTCTGCTTTTTGCGGATAAAGAGGATGCGTCCCTTGCAGCGGCTGCTGCGGTGGTTCTGCCAACGGCGGCTGTGCCGCTTGCAAGAATGTTTATTGCGTTTTTCCACAGCTGCGCCTCCCCTTTTCCCCGCAAATATTTTTCCCACATAATCCCAACCTCCGCCGAGACCCTTTGCCGCATCCTTCTCACGGTGATCTTTCTGCCCTATACGGCTATCATCACGCTGGATGCGGTGTTCCGTGCCCTTTGGCGCAGCCTGGTGAGCAAAAAAAGGCTGCTGCAATGGGTCACCGCCGCAGAAAGCACGGGAGAAGGCGGCGGTTTTGCTGCGGTAAAAAGATATTTTCTGCCCACCCTTTTCGGGGTGCTGCTGCTTTTGGTGCCGTCGCTGCCCCTTAAAATTTACGGAGCGCTTTTTGCCGCAATAATTCCTGCGGCAGGTATAGTGTCACGGCGCCGCCCCGAGCAGACCCTCTCCCTCACGGCGGAGGAGAGGGAATATATAGGCGACCACGCAGCAAGGATATGGAGCTTTTTCGAGGAATATGCCGCCGTGGGTGATAACTGGCTGCCGCCGGATAACGTTCAGCAGGCGCCGGTCTATGCCGTTGCCCACCGCACCTCCCCCACAAACATCGGTCTTTGTCTGCTCTCTGCCCTTGCGGCAAGGGATTTGGACCTAATCGACAGCAGGCAGCTGGCAAAACGGCTGCAAAACACCCTTGATACCGTTGAAAAGCTGGAGAAATGGCGTGGCAATCTCTATAATTGGTACGATACCGTTACGCTGGAGGTGCTCAAGCCTGCCTACCTCTCGGCGGTGGACAGCGGAAACCTGCTCTGCTGCCTTGTGGCGCTAAAGGAGGGGCTGAAGGAATATTCCGACAAAGAAAAACAGCTCTGCGGACTTATCTCCCGCATTGAAAAGCTGATAGAGGATACCGATATCGGCGCATTCTATAACGAAAAACGGCACCTCTTCTCCATCGGATACGATCCCGAAGAGGGCAGCTTCTCCCAATCCTTTTACGATTTTCTTATGAGCGAAGCACGCATGACAAGCTATTTTGCGGTGGCTGCCCGCAGGGTGGAAAAGCGGCATTGGGCGGCGCTTTCCCGTGCAATGTCCCGTCTTGGAAGATACGCAGGTCCCATGTCGTGGACAGGCACCATGTTCGAATACTATATGCCCTCCCTGCTGCTGCCCAACGTGGAAGGCTCGCTGCTTTCGGAGGGACTGAAATACAGCTATTACTGCCAGCGCAGGCGGCTGAAGGGCAAAAACCCCTGGGGAATAAGCGAAAGTGCCTTCTATTCCTTCGACCGCAGCCTGTGCTATCAGTATAAAGCGCACGGCGTGCAGAGGCTGGGAGTGAAGCGTGGGCTGGATTCGGAGCTGGTCATCTCCCCCTATTCCTCCTTTTTGACTCTGCCATTTTACCCCTATGCAAGCATTAAAAACCTGCGCCGGCTTGAAAAGCTGGGAATGTGCTCCGACCACGGCTTTTTTGAGGCGCTGGATCTCACCGAGGGGCGCAGCGGCATCTGCAGGAGCTATATGTCCCACCATCTGGGGATGAGTATGGTGGCCTGCGCAAATGCGCTGTTCGGCGGAGTGATGTGCCGCCGTTTCATCTCCGACCCAAGGATGAACAGCGCCCGTGAGCTGCTGGAAGAGCGCCCCGACCGTGACACGGCTGTGCTGGAGGAGATAAGACAAAAATATATTAACGAGGCTGCGGGCAAAAACAGAAATTGGCCTGCAGGAAAAGGAAATGCAAAGATGAATCCGGAAACCATTGCAGGGTCGGTGGACCCAAACTATCCCAACGTTACCGTGCTCTCCAACGGGGAGCTGTGCGATATCCTCAGCGACAGCGGAGAAAACCGGCTTATGCTGGCCCAGGCGGACGTCACCCGCCGCACCGTGGACAGTCTGCGCTCTCCGCAGGGCATCTATGTTTTTGCCGCCTGCGGCGAGCAGGTGTTTTCGCTGACAGAGGCACCTTTTTACGATGAAAACATCAAATACGGCGCAGAGATAGGCAGAGAGCACATCAAATATTCAAGCAGCAGCGGCGAGCTTGCCTGCTCCGTTGAGGTCTGCATCCACGAGGCGCTGCCCATTGAGCAAAGGGTGATATCGGTGAAGAACATCTCCGATAAAAAGCGCAGCGTGGAGCTGCTTGTATATTTTGAGCCGGTGCTGCAGCCCTTCTGCGACTATGCGGCGCACCCCGCATTTTCAAAGCTGTTCGTCACGGCAGAGCGGGATGCGGCCGCCGCCTGCGTGGTGTTTTCCCGAAAGGCACGGGAGGGCAAACGGGCAATATCCGTGGCGGCAGGCTTTGATGATGACGGCGATTTTGAGTTTGAGACCCGCCGCGAAAAGCTTTTCTTTGCCCCAAAAGGCTTTGAGGCTCTCAAAAGCTTTGTCACCACCGATTTCCGAGGCGGCAAAGGCATTCCCGATTGCTGCTTTGCGGCAAAGCTGAAGCTCTGCCTTGCACCGGGACAGCGCATCACACGCACGCTGTTCATCTCCGCAGGCAGCAATCGGGCGGAATGCACGGCAAACATTGTGCGGGCTCGGCTCAGCGGCATAAAACTTGGCAAAAATGCGGCGCAGTCCCCCGTTTTCAACTCAACTGCGGAGGGCAGGATAGCTTTTTCGCTACTGCCGGAGCTGATCTATCCCATGCCGTCGCCCAAAACCGCCGAGCTTGCCGAAAAAAACACCCTCGGCACAGAGAGCTTGTGGGCGCTCTCCATTTCGGGAGATCACCCCATCCTGCTCTACAGCGTCTCCGGCACGAGGGAGGAGGCGATGGAGGGTTTCTTCATCCGCCTGCGGATGGTGAAGCTGTTGAGAGAGTGCCGCATAGAGTTTGACACCGTGGTGCTTTTCAGCGGTGAAGCGCTGCCGAATTTTTTGGAGGAGGCCGGGGCTGCCGCCGCAAAGATGGGCTGCGGAGAGCTGTTTGGGATAAATTGCGGTGTGCATTGCATAAATTCCGACAGTTTGAGTGAGAATGTGCTGCGCCTGCTGAAGCTGACAGCATCCTGCAGCATCTCCGATAACGTATATAAAGAGCCGAAGGCAAGAGGTTTCAGGCATCCGAAGCATCTGCTGCCAATAACGGCGGCAGATATAGAAAAGCTGACACCGAAGCACCGCACCTACGGCGGAATTTTCACCGCAAAACGGTTTTATTCCACCCGCTGCACCCCTTTGCCCTATTGCCATGTCCTGGCATCCCCCACCTTCGGCACCCTTGTCTCGGATGGTTCTCCCGGCTTTTCTTGGGCGGTCAACTCAAGGGAGAACAAGCTATCCCCATGGAGCAACGACTTTGCGGCAGATAACGGAGGCGAGCTGCTGGTGCTGAAAGACAGCGGCGGAAAGCTGTACTCCCTTACAAAGGGTGCGCTGTTTTCCTGCTCTGCGGAAAATGCCCGCTGGGAGGGACACATCGACCGCCTCAAGCTGGTGACGGAGATATCTCTGCCGCCAAAAGGTGCAAAAACTGCCAAGGTCATAGATGTGACCCTCTCCAACACCTCGGAAAAGGAGGTGGAGTTTTCCCTTGCCTATTATTTCGAGCCTCTGCTCTCCGCAGGTAGCTCCGATTACCGCATGAAGAGCGCACCCTGCCTTAAAACAAGCTTCACAAAGGGTGTGCTGACGGTGGAAAATCCCATGAACACCCTTGTCCGCGGCACGGCGGCGCTGAGCTGTTCCCTGCAAAGCTGCCGTCCCGTTTGGGACAGAGCCGCCTTCCTTGCGGGAGAATGGGACAGCGCCGAAAGAGGCAGCGAGCTCTGTGCCGCCCTTGCGGTTACCAAAACTCTGCCGCCAAAAAAGGAGCTGCACATCCGTTTTGCCCTCTCGTTTGCGGCAAAAAGCTCTGCCGCAAAGCTGCTGGTCTCCGATTGGGACAGGCTGCGGCAAGAGCCTCACCTGCCGCTTCGCCGGTTTGAGATATCCACACCCGATAAGCAGCTGGACAGCTTCATCAACGGCTGGTGCGTCCATCAGGCACGGGTGGGACGCAGCTTCGCAAGAAGCTCCTTCTGGCAAAACGGAGGTGCCTACGGCTTCAGGGATCAGCTTCAGGATGCGGTGTGCCTTGCGGCGGTGGATCCCAAGCTGCTGAAACGGCAGATATTCCGCTGCTGCGCCGTGCAGTTCACCCAGGGAGACGTGCTGCATTGGTGGCACAGATATCCCAAGGCGATCCGAGGTGTGCGCACAAGAATATCCGATGACCTGCTGTGGCTGCCCTATGCCGTAAGCGAATATGTTGAAAAAACGGGAGATATGGGCATTTTGGATAAGGAGATAGCCTATCTTGAGGGAGAGCCCCTTGCCGAAAACGAGAAGGATCGCTATTTTCAGCCTCAAAAGAGCAGCATTAAGGAGAGCGTCTATCACCATTGCCTGCGTGCCGTCTCACGGTTTGGAACAAGGGGCGACCACGGATTGCCGCTGATCGGCTCGGGAGACTGGAACGACAGCTTCAGCTCTGTGGGAGCGGCAGGCAGAGGGGAAAGCGTTTGGCTGGCAATGTTTTTGCGTATCGTTGCCCTGCGTTTTGCCAAAATTGCGGAGCGCCGTAATGACGGCTATACCGCAAGCTCCATGGAGCTGCTGGCAGAGCAGCTGAAGCAGGCAGTGGAGAGCAAATGCTGGGACGGCAGGTGGTATCTCCGTGCGTTTTACGATGACGGCTCTCCCATGGGCGGCAGCGGCTGCAGCGAGTGCCGCATAGATTCCCTTGTGCAGAGCTTTGCCGCACTTTCGGAGATATCAGATGATGACGAAAGGATAGACGGCGCCCTCACCGAGGCGTTGGAGCGGCTCACCGACAGCAAAAGCCGTACCGTGAGGCTGTTCACTCCACCCTTTGAGAACACCGTGCAGGAGCCGGGATATGTTAAGGCGTACCCTCCCGGCATAAGAGAAAACGGCGGACAGTATACCCACGCCGCCGTTTGGCTGGCGATGGCGCTGTTCAAACGGGGCAGAGCCGCCGAGGGCAGCCGCATTCTGGAGATGCTAAACCCGGTTGCCCGCTGCTCCGATTACGATTTGAACAAAAGCTATCTTTTGGAGCCCTATCAGATAGCCGCCGATATCTATTCCGGCAGCTGCAGCGGCAGAGGCGGCTGGAGCATCTACACCGGCGCAGCGGGATGGTATTTCCGCGGAGTGACCGAGAGTATGCTGGGGCTGAAGATAAGGAGCGGACGGCTGTTTGCAGAGCCGAATATCCCGTCGGAGTGGAGCGGTTTTGAGGTGAGCATTGCCCGGGAGAACGGAAAAACCGAGCTGACGGTGGTGCGTGCAGGCAGGCGGCGGCTGACAGTTGACGGCGAAGAGGCGGAGAGCATTCCGCTTGAGGGTGACCACACCGCAATTTTAGAGATTATTTAACAGAAAATTTATTTAACGGGGCATACTGTCGGTGGTTTCCTGCTCCAAAATATGTTATAATGATAGTTAACGTGTCAACACAAACAGCAAGGAGATACCAAGGATATGCCTCAAAACAAGCATACGCTGATAACCGATACCATTGCAGAGGGCATCTGCTTCAGCAGAGTATCGGACGAGAAGTTCAAATCTTCCCGTATATCTGTAAATCTCATCGTTCCCCTGGAGAAGGAGAGCGCATCGGTGAACGCAATTCTGCCGCTGCTGTGGCAGAAAGGCTGCAGCACCTATCCCGATTTCACAATGCTCAACCGCCATCTGGACGATATGTACGGTGCCGCCCTCTACGGAGACGTAATGAAATTCGGCGGATATCAGATACTTTCCCTCTCTGTTTCGGGTCTTGCGGACCGCTATACAATGGAAAAGCGCAGGCTGGTCAGCGAATATGCCGACCTCCTGTGTGACCTGATCCTTGAGCCGAAGATAACCGACGGCGCCTTTGACGAAAACGACATCAAAACGGAAAAGCTGAACTTGCTGGATTCCATCGATTCCGAGATAAACGATAAACGCACCTATGCCGTGGGCAGGTGTCTCTCCGCAATGTATGAGGGCACCAACAATGCGGTGCGCAAGCTGGGCGAGCGCAGCGATGCCGAGAAAATTACCCCCGTCTCTGCCGCCGAAGCCTACCGCAAGGTGATAGACAGCGCATTTATAGAGGTTATGTTTGTTGGCTGCGACGGCGCAGACGATGCTTTTGAGGTGTTCTCCCGTCGTTTCGGCAGCCTGAAACGCAGCCCCATCCAATACGATCCAATGCCGCCCGCCGTGCCGGAGCGCCCCGTGCGTCACATTTCCGAGAGCATGGATGTCACACAGGGCAAGCTGGTCATAGCATTCCGCCCCAAAGCAGGACTTTCAGTAAGAGAGGCACTTACCTGCCGTGTTATGTCCGCAATGTTTGGCGGCACAGCCTTCTCGCTGCTCTTTAAAGAGGTGAGAGAGAAGCTGAGCCTTTGCTATTACTGCTCCTCCCGCTGCAACAGAGGCACGGGCACGCTTGTGGTGGACAGCGGTGTGGAATTTGAAAACACCGAGGCCGCCGAAGCGGAGATACTCCGTCAGTTTGAGAGAATCAAAAGCGGAGATTTTGATGACGAAGACCTTGAACACACCGTTCTTGCAATGATAAACAGCCTCCGCGGTGTGGGAGATTCCCTCTCCTCCACCGAATCCTGGTATACCTCCCAGCGGCTGACGGGAGAAAAGCTCTCACCCGAGGACGAGATAGAGATGATATCTGCGGTGACGCGTGAGGATATAATTGAAGCCGCAAAAGGCTTTAAACCGGATACGGTATTTTTGCTGAAAGGAGAAGATGACGATGCCTGACAGAGAATATGTTGCATCAAAGCTGCTGGGTTCGGCCTATCTTCGCCTTAAGCACAGGTCCGGACTTGAGATGCGGCTCTGCCCAATGGATGGCTTCAGCTCCGCATTTGCAATGCTTTCGGTGGATTTCGGCTCTTCCGATGCCTGCTTCGGGCTTTCTGAGGGAGACATTGCAGATGTGCCTGCGGGAATAGCCCACTTTTTGGAGCACAAGCTGTTTGAATGCGAAGAGGGAGATGCCTTTGAGCGGTTTGCCGCAACCGGCGCCAGCGCCAACGCCTACACCTCTTTTGATAAGACAGCCTATCTCTTCTCCTGCTCCGATAACTTTGAGCAGTCCATTGAGATACTCTTCGATTTTGTGACAAGACCCTATTTCACTCCCGAGACCGTTGCAAAAGAGCAGGGAATAATCGGTCAGGAGATAAAAATGTATGACGACAACGCCGATTGGCGGGTGATGTTCAACCTGCTTAAGGCGATGTACCATAAAAACCCCATCAAGCTGGACATTGCAGGCACGGTGGAATCCATTGCGCAGGTAGACGATAAGCTGCTATACCGCTGCTACAATGCATTTTACGATCTTTCCAACATGGTGCTGACGGTGGCAGGCAATTTCGATCCCGAAACGGTGATCGCCGCTGCAGACAAAATTCTTCCCGAAGCCAAGGGCGTAAAGGTGTACCGTCCCGCCGTGGACGAGCCGCAGGAGGTGGTGCAGGACCGCATCGAGCAGTATCTGCCAATAGCCCAATCCATGTTTTACATCGGCTTCAAGGGGGTTCCCGGCGACACGAAGCAGAACTTCATAAACCAAATAAGGGACGAGCTGCTGTGCGATATCATTGCGGGCGAATCCACCTATCTCTACCGCCGTCTCTATGACGAGGGACTCATTAATTCCACCTTCTGCGCCGAGCTCTTCTGCGGAAGAGACCACATCAACATGATGTTTATGGGTGAATCCAGAGAGCCGGACAGAGTGCGCAGCGAGATAAATGCAGAGATAGTGCGTCTGCAGAAAGAGGGCATAGATCCGGAGCTGTTTGAGCTCTGCAAAAAATCTCTCTACGGAAGATACATCCGTGTGTTCGATAAACCAGAATCTCTCTCCGGAATGCTGGCTTCCACATATTTTGCAGACCTCACTCCCTACGATCTTCCCGAAATAGTGGCAGATACAACAATAAAACACTTGACCGACCGTCTTGTTAAGTGTTATGATATATCAAGAAGTTCCATTTCGGTAATCTTGCCAAAAACATAAGGAGGCTAATATATGCAGACAGTTTATTTCCCAAACCTCGGTTGGAGCTTTGAAATGAATCCGACCGCATTCTCCATCGGAAACCTCACCTTCAGATGGTACGGCATCCTCATTGCAATCGGCTTTTTGCTTGCAATTGTTTATGCATTTAAACGCATAAAAGAATTTGGTATCGACGCTGACCGCGCCATCGACGTTATCCTTGCGGGAACCATCGGCGCAGTTATCGGCGCAAGACTTTACTACGTCATCTTCCAGTGGGAAGAGTTTGAGGACAACCTCGTGAGCATCTTCCATATCTGGAACGGCGGACTCGCCATCTACGGCGGACTCATCGGCGCATTTGCAGCCGGCGCACTTTTCTGCAAGATCAGAAAAGTTAAGGTGCTGCCCATGTTCGATCTTGTCTGCTCCGGAATGCTGCTGGGTCAGGCTATCGGTCGCTGGGGCAACTTTGTCAACGTTGAAGCTTTCGGCAGCAACACCACCCTTCCCTGGGGCATGACCAGCGCAGGCATCAAAGCCTATCTTGCTGCCCACGAGGCAGAGCTGGAAGCCATCGGCATGAACATCGATCCCTCTCTCCCCGTACATCCCACCTTCCTCTATGAATCCCTCTGGTGCATCATCGGATTTGTACTTATCGCACTTTACATCAAGCACAGACGTTTTGACGGCGAGATCACCCTTATGTATACCGGCTGGTACGGTCTCGGACGTATGTTCATCGAAGGTCTGCGCACCGACAGCCTTATGATCGGCTCTCTGCGCGTATCCCAGATCCTTGCAGGTCTGCTGTTTGCCGCATCACTTATCACCTGGTTCATCATCCGCAACAAGATCAAAAACAACCACGACGACGAATATCTCAAGATCTATGCTCTGACCGACGAGGGCAAAGAGGTTATTGCAGGAACATATTACGCACGCCTTAAGGAAGAAAAGCTGGCAGCCAAAGCCGCTGCAGAGGCAGAAGCCGCTGAAGCCGCAGAAGCCGAAGAAGAGTGCGAATGCGAAGAATGCACCTGCGAAGAGTGTGCCTGCGAATGCGAAGAAGCGGCAGAAGAATGCACCTGCGAAGAGTGTGCCTGCGAATGCGAAGAAGCTGCAGAAGAATGCACCGGCGAAGAACCCGAAGAAGCCGAAGAGACAGAGGCTGTTGAAGAGGCGGAAAAAGAAGCCGAAGAGAAATAAAAGCCGCATAATGTAAGAACTGCAGACCTGAGAGAATGATCATTGTC